>JBQGON010000094.1:11818-13516 GCA_052087065.1 Vibrio sp.
ATTGTAGTGCACCTTTAGCCATGTTTGTGACTTCTGCTCTATTACTCATCTTGAACTTGGGATATTGGTCTGAGATGTTAGAAACCTTGGTAATGGTTTTGGCCGCCACTTTTATTTCTGTACTCATTGGTGTTCCGGTTGGCATTATGGCTGCGCACCGAAAATGGCTCAATGTCATGCTCAGGCCCGTATTGGACTTAATGCAGACGATTCCAACGTTCGTTTATCTGATACCCACGCTTGTTCTATTTGGTCTGGGTGTCGTTCCCGGTTTGATATCTACCATGATCTTTTCGATCGTGGCACCAATCCGACTGACCTGCCTGGGCATCAGTGAAGTACCGGAAGAACTGATAGAAGTGGGCCGCGCATTTGGGGCGAGTAAGATGAAACTATTGTTCAAAGTCGAGCTTCCTGCTGCGATGCCAAGTATTATGGCCGGTATCACCCAGTGTATTATGTTGTCTCTATCGATGGTGGTTATCGCTGCATTAGTAGGCGCAGACGGTCTGGGCAAACCTGTAATCCGTGCTTTAAATACGGTTAATATCGCTCAGGGCTTTGAAGCTGGGCTCGCCATTGTTTTGGTTGCAATTATCTTGGATAGAATGTGTAAAGCGCCTGTCAAAAGTTAAAATCGACTGCTCTTAAACCAGTTTGATTGTACCGGGTAATACATCAAATTGATCGCTCTTACTGGATCGGGCTTAACTACTCGATGTAACTTTCCAAGGGGGCTTCTGCTCCCTTTTTAGTGATTGGAATTACCAAGTTTCTTTAAACAGTGCTTTTACTTGGCGATAGTTTTCAACACCTAGTTTCTCTTCGAGCTCCATTTCGAGTTCGTTCTTAATATGACTGACTTGTTCACCAAACTGTTTACCCGATTGTGTAAGTGTGATGATTTTCTCCCTACGATTAGATGCAGAAGTCGTCAACTCTACCAAATTAAGCGATTCAAGATTCTTAACATGCTTATGAGCGGCTTGACGACTAATGTTCATGTATCGAGCCGATTCACTCACACTCATCGCATTAAATTGAACTAGGCTAATTAGGTAGATATCCATTTCAGAAAAAGTCAGCTCAAAATGGCTTTCAATCCGCTGCATTGTTTCCTGGCGAAACTGTTTATGTTTTTCACTAATTTGTTATGCTCGTGCTCAAAGAAATTGAAGGACTAAACAAGCTATAAACGCTGGCAGACCGGCTATAAAGAAAACTAAACCTACCTGGTAGTTCATTCGATAGTGCTCGCGTTCGTCTTTTTCGAAATCATGCCCTTCTACCATTTTATAGACTTTGTCTGTTCTAGGATCATCTAACCGAGTAGTCTTACTATGGATACCACCTTCCCACATTAGCTTCGCCAAAACCCATATGACGATGACAACAAAGAAAAGAAAGTCGACCAACTGAGTCGTAGCAAAGAATGGAACAAACTGGGCTAGAGCGATAACAACAAGAACCGCTGAGAGGTTAATTAGAACCACTTTTTTGAGTAAATCGAGCAAAGTACCTCCTAGAGCATAACGCCGCGTTAAGTAGTGAGCAACGCAGATCACCCTACCTAAACTATTGTGCCGTAATCACTAAAGCTGCATCAAACCGAAAATGCCAAGCGTTGGGAATCCGTCTTAAACGCTTTGTATGGATAATGACAACTCAAATTAGGGTAAAGTGAGACCCAGGCTTTAG
>JBQGON010000095.1:0-13419 GCA_052087065.1 Vibrio sp.
ATCCGATCATCGTACCTTCTCAGGACGTTGTATTGGGTCTTTACTACATGACTCGCTCAAAAATCAATGATAAAGGCGAAGGTATGTACTTAGCCGGCCCAGAAGAGGCTGAAAAAGCATACCTTACTAAGTCTGCAACGTTGCATGCACGAGTTAAAGTACGTATTACTGAAACTGTGATTGATGAAGATGGCAACAGCACAACAGAAACTAAGATGGTCGATACGACTGTTGGCCGTGCGATGTTGTGGCAAATTGTACCGAAAGGTCTGCCATTCGAAATCATCAACCAAAAGCTTGGTAAGAAACAAATTTCTAACCTGTTGAACGTGGCTTATCGTAAGCTTGGTCTGAAAGATACGGTTATCTTTGCTGACCAAATCATGTACACAGGTTTTGCTTACGCGGCACTTTCTGGTGTTTCTGTTGGTATCGACGATATGGTTGTACCTGACGCGAAATACACGGAAATCTCGGCAGCTGAAGAAGAAGTTCGTGAAATTCAAGAACAGTTCCAATCTGGTCTTGTGACTGCGGGTGAGCGTTACAACAAAGTTATCGATATCTGGGCATCAACCAACGATCGCGTTGCGAAAGCAATGATGACGAACTTATCGACTGAAACCGTGATTAACCGTGACGGTGCAGAAGAAGAGCAAGAATCGTTTAACAGCATCTACATGATGGCCGACTCGGGCGCACGTGGTTCAGCAGCGCAGATTCGTCAGCTTGCTGGTATGCGTGGTCTGATGGCACGTCCAGATGGTTCTATCATCGAAACGCCAATCACTGCGAACTTTAAAGAAGGTCTAAACGTACTTCAGTACTTTATCTCAACGCACGGTGCTCGTAAGGGTCTTGCGGATACGGCATTGAAGACAGCGAACTCAGGTTACTTGACTCGTCGTCTTGTTGACGTGGCTCAGGATGTTGTGGTTACACAAACAGACTGTGGTACGCCAGAGGGTGTTATCATGCGTCCTCACATCGAGGGTGGTGATGTTAAAGTAGCACTGTCTGAGCTTGTGCTTGGTCGTGTTGTTGCTGAAGATGTTTTGATTCCTGGTACAGAAACCGTATTGCTTCCACGTAACACGCTTCTTGATGAGAAACTGTGTGAATTGTTGGATGAAAACTCAATTGACTGGGTGAAAGTACGTTCTGTTGTAACATGTGACGCTGACTTCGGTTGTTGTGCACTATGTTACGGTCGTGACTTGGCTCGTGGTCACTTGGTCAACCAAGGTGAATCTGTCGGTGTTATCGCTGCACAGTCTATCGGTGAACCGGGTACACAGCTTACCATGCGTACGTTCCACATCGGTGGTGCGGCATCAACGGCAGCAGCAGAAAACAGCATTAAAGCGAAGAACAATGGTTCTATCAAGCTGCATAATGCGAAGTTCGTAATCAACAAAGATAAGAAACTGGTTATCACATCACGTGCTTCTGAGTTGACGATCATTGATGAATTCGGCCGTACTAAAGAGAAGCACAAGCTTCCTTACGGTTCTCAGCTAACCAAAGGTGACAGCGAAGCAGTAGCGATCGGTGACCTAGTGGCTAACTGGGAAGCGCACACACTGCCAATCATTACTGAGGTAGCGGGTCGTATCCAATATGTTGATATGATTGATGGTGTAACCGTTGCTCGTCAAACGGATGAACTGACTGGTCTCTCTTCAAGTGAAGTAACAGAACCAGCTGCACGTCCATCTGCAGGTAAAGATATGCGTCCAGCTATCAAACTTGTTGATGAACTAGGTAAAGACGTGATGATTCCTGGTACTGATATGCCAGCTCAATACTTCTTACCGGGTAAAGCGATTGTTAACATTGAAGATGGCGCAGAAGTTAGTGTGGGTGATACGTTAGCGCGTATTCCTCAGAAATCTAGCGGTAACAAAGATATCACCGGTGGTCTTCCACGAGTGGCTGATTTGTTTGAAGCTCGTAAGCCAAAAGAACCTGCAATTCTTGCTGAACATACTGGTACAGTATCATTTGGTAAAGAAACCAAAGGTAAACGTCGTCTTGTGATCACTCGCGATGGCGGTGACACTTACGAAGAGATGATTCCTAAACATCGTCAGTTGAACGTGTTCGAAGGTGAACGTGTTGAACGTGGTGACGTTATTGCTGATGGTCCAGAAACACCACATGATATTCTACGTCTACGTGGTATTCATGCAGTGACTCAGTACATCACTAACGAAGTTCAGGAAGTTTACCGTCTGCAAGGCGTTAAGATTAACGATAAGCACATTGAAACGATTGTTCGTCAAATGTTGCGTAAGTGTACCATCACGCATGCAGGTGACTCTGAGTTCCTAGCCGGTGAACAGGTTGAGTTCTCTCAAGTTAAGATCTCTAACCGTAAACTAGAAGACGAAGGCAAAGAGCCTGCACGTTTCGAACGTGAGCTTCTAGGTATTACGAAGGCATCTCTAGCGACTGAGTCATTCATCTCTGCAGCATCGTTCCAAGAAACGACTCGCGTACTAACAGAAGCTGCGGTTTCTGGTAAACGTGATGAGTTACGTGGCTTGAAAGAAAACGTAATTGTAGGTCGTCTAATTCCTGCAGGTACGGGTTTCGCCTACCACCAAGAACGTCAAGCACGACGTGAAGCGCAAAAAGAAGGACCATCTGTTGAACAAGCAACAGATAACCTTGCCGCTTTACTGAATGCAGGCTTCTCTTCGGATGAGTAAGCAAGCGTTATGAAAAAAGGCACCTTCGGGTGCCTTTTTTGTGCCTAGTCGTTGGGTGGTGAAGCGTTACTGTGGGGCTTGAATTTTAAGCGCCTGGTGGATACGCAAGGCTGTCAGCAATGAGTTGTATCAAGTAATCTTCTGTGTCAAATCGGCTTTCCAGTACTTCTCCGATTGCAGAGAGATCTTTATCCAGGTCTTCTAAGTCATCATCATCTGAAACATCGGCATATTGGTCGGTAAAATTCAACAGTGGGTCATTAGTGTCAGAGATATGGTGATACGTCTCATTAATTTCAGTTGTCGCCTGAAATCCGGTGGCGTGCCATTTATCCATGACCATGTCATAGATTTTGAAATGACCTTCTGATATATAATCAACCAAATCTTGGCAAAACACTTGGAGCTCAGCGGGTGTCGGTAGCTCAGCAATAGAGGCCTTTGCGGCACTGGGTTGGAGAGTCACAAGTTTGCAGTAAGCAATAAGTAATTCTTGTCTCTTATCGAGCCAATGATCAATGACCTTGCTGGAGCCGCCCCATTGTTCTTGTGTTTTTTTCAATTGTCTCAGCATAATTTCGCCCTCAATGGCTCATTATTACAATAATGATTGTGCTAGCTATTGGTATTCAACCACCCCTGTCATACAAACAAGACATAAACTGGTTAACACTTATACAAATTAAGGTTGCCAGTAAACAACACTTACTGCAAGTGATGAGGTATGCATATGTTAGAAAAAAGTGATGAACAGAACGCTTATTGGTGTATTGTTTCCGGCTCCGACCTCTGGAGTTTTGATGGCGGTATCCCTTTTGGAAGTGCCGCTGAGTTTTCTATTCCACTTGCGGATAGTATTCAGATAGGTTCATATCAAAATTCTCCTGTATTTTGGGTCAATGCGAGTGCATTAGAGTGGTCTCCTGAGTATGTGTCATTGCGTACTTTTCTCATGTTGGATACCGAGTTGTTTCATTTAGTCAGTAAAGCGGTGCAATATGGCCATATGGTAGACAGTCAGCGCTTTTGTTCTGCATGTGGAGGCCGAACTCACTTTAATCATAGTCAATACGCGATGCAGTGCCAAGATTGTCGTATGATGCATTATCCACGGATTAATAGTTGTATCATCGTGGCAGTACGTAATCACGATAAAATATTACTGGCGCAACATCCTCGCCATAAAACGGGGATGTACACAGTGATCGCAGGCTTTGTTGAAGTTGGTGAAACGTTAGAAGAGTGTGCGGCGCGTGAAATTTACGAAGAAACAGGAATAACTGTTAAGAATATCCGTTATCAGGCCAGTCAACCTTGGGCATTTCCATCCAACATTATGGCGGGTTTTTTAGCCGACTATGCGGGTGGAGAGATCAAGCCCGATTATAGTGAGCTCAGTGACGCTAAATGGTTTGGAGTGAATGAATTACCGGATTTAGCGCCAGTAGGAACCATTGCTCGAACCTTGATTGAGCAAACCTTAACCGCGATTCGCCAAGGTGAATAAGTGCCTGACCTTAATGACAGGGTCAGGTGGATGTAACTGGCGTGGTTGTGGTGAGACAGCCATCGTCAATAAACCATGATAGAATAGTAATTTACCCCATTCGATATAGAAAAAATGGAAGACGGAATGACAGAAATAAAGAACGATCGTTATTTACGCGCACTGCTCAAACAGCCAGTGGATTGTACTCCAGTATGGATGATGCGCCAGGCTGGTCGTTATCTTCCTGAGTATCGTGAAGTGCGAGCTCAGGCCGGAGATTTTATGTCATTGTGTCGTAATGCGGAACTGGCATCAGAAGTCACCTTACAACCGTTGCGTCGTTTCCCTCTGGATGCGGCTATTTTGTTCTCTGACATTTTGACTATTCCTGATGCTATGGGGCTAGGGCTGCACTTTGTCGCAGGAGAAGGTCCTAAGTTTGCTCTACCGATTCAAAATAAAGCCGATGTCTTACGCCTTGCTAACCCTGATCCGGAAGGTGAACTACAATATGTAATGAATGCGGTTCGTCAAATCCGTAAAGATTTACAAGGTGAAGTGCCATTAATCGGTTTTTCTGGTAGCCCTTGGACACTCGCGACCTATATGGTCGAAGGTGGGCCATCGAAAGCGTTCACTAAGATCAAAAAAATGATGTACGCTGAGCCAGCTACATTGCATTTACTATTAGATAAATTAGCCGATAGTGTGATTGATTACTTGAATGCCCAAATCAAGGCGGGCGCTCAATCTGTCATGGTATTTGATACTTGGGGCGGCGTTCTGACACCACAAGATTATCAAGACTTTTCACTGCAGTATATGCATAAAATCGTTGATGGTTTGATTCGTGAAAATGAAGGTCGGCGCGTACCAGTCACGCTATTTACTAAAAATGGCGGCATGTGGCTTGAGAAGATCGTCGCAACAGGCTGTGATGCGGTTGGCTTGGATTGGACCATCAACATTTCAGACGCAAAAGCACGTGTTGGTGATAAGGTGACATTGCAAGGTAATATGGATCCTTCGATTCTCTATGCAAGTCCGGAGCGTATTCGTCAAGAAGTCGGGGCGATTTTAGACGATTACGGACACGATGATACTGGGCATGTATTCAACCTTGGCCACGGTATTCATCTCGATGTGCCGCCAGAGAATGCTGGGGTATTTGTCGATGCTGTCCACGAGTTATCCAAACCTTATCATAAATCAAACGCCTAGTTAGATGCGGGGGCTCTGTCAAGCTCCCGCGAGTTTCCCGTACAGGTATGAGTTCGCGCATGAAGACCAAAGAAAAAATCGTTTTTGCAGCGTTAGAGCTGTTTAATGAAAATGGCGAGCGTAATGTGACAACCAATCATATTGCGGCGCATCTTGATATCAGTCCAGGAAACTTGTATTACCACTACCGTAATAAACAAGAAATTATACGAGCGATTTTTTCTTTATATTCTGAAGAATTGATTGACCGGTTTACGCCATTACAAGGCCATCACGAAAGCCTAGCTTTGTTAAAGCATTATCTTAATTCCATCTTTACGTTGATGTGGAAGTATCGGTTTTTCTATGCCAATTTGCCGGAAATTCTACAACGCGATGATATTTTGCATACTGAATACATCGCCGTGCAAGATCGATTGCAAACCAATTTCATTAGTATCGTCCGAGCGTTTGTGGAGATGGAACTTCTAGAGATTAGTGAAGAGGCGATGCCAACAATGTCGACGACTCTTCACTTAGTCGCATCGACTTGGCTGGCTTATCAATCGGCGATGTCATTGCAAACACGCATTACTGAGCAGGTCATCCATCAAGGAATGCTACAGATGATTTCGCTGGTAAAACCTGTCGCGACTCCGCTTGGCTTGGAGCAACTCGAGTTATTAGAGGAAGGCGTTCAAGCGATGCATGCTTAGAGCAATGAGATATAACTTTTCGTGCTTGGTTGTCATAGGTAAAGGCTGATAGTTTTGAGCTTTATCATGATTGAAAGGATGCGATTTAGTGTATGCATTATGATGTTTTCAATGGGGATGCAGATGGCATCATCGCGCTTTTACAACTGCGTTTAGCATACCCCTGTGAATCCTTGTATCGTACGGGAGTCAAACGCGATATTCAGTTGTTAGAAGGATTGAGTGTTGCTGAGGGCGATACTGTGACGGTGCTGGATATTTCTATGGCCAAAAATCATCAGTCCTTACTGGCATTACTGGCCCAAGGGGCGTCCATCTTTTATGCTGATCATCACTTACCGGGCACCATCCCACACCATCCTCGTTTGATCAGTCATATTCATACCCAGGCAACAATGTGTACCGCATTGATCATCGATCACTTGCTGGAACATCGCCATCACCAATGGGCGATTGCGGCGGCTTATGGCGATAATTTATCTCAAGTCGCGACGGAAAAAGCAAAACGGGCTCACCTTACGCAATCAACACGTTCGCAATTAGAGCAGTTAGGCACCCTGATCAATTATAATAGCTATGGTCGGACGGTTGCGGATTTACATTATTCACCAGCAGAGCTGTTTGAGCAGCTATTGGCCTATCGCACACCAGACGCGGTGATCAGCGATCGCTCCTCACCATATCATTACTTACAACAATGCTACGCGGATGATATGGCGTTTGCGCTCGAGCAGACCAGAGAGGATCATCCTGCTCTACAGGTTATTCAACTTCCCAATCAAGCGGTATCATTTCGTATTAGTGGCGTACTAGGCAACTACCTTGCCAATCAAGCGCCGACAAAAGCTACGTTGATTTTAACGCCGTTGGATAAAGAGGAGCAGGAGTTTATCGTATCGTTACGCGCGCCCTTAGATAACCGTCAAGGCGCTGGGCAGCTATGCAGTCAATTTGACACTGGGGGTGGGCGTGAAGGTGCTGGGGGCGTGAACCAGTTAGCGAGTGAGCAGGTGGATAGCTTGATTAGAACGGTATCCGATTTTTATCGCTCGAATACCGCTCTATAGGTGGTTAGCGTTTTAGCCAGTTGAGTGGGTTTTCTGCTTTACTATTGCGACGTACTTCGAAGTACAGCGACGCACGTTGCTGACCCCCCGTGTCCCCAGCAAGGGCAATCGTTTCACCGGCAGTAACGCGATCGCCTTCTTTTTTGGTCAGTGATTGGTTGAAACCATATAACGTCATGTAGCCCTTACCATGATCGATTAACACCATGAGGCCATAGCCACGTAAGTAATCGGAAAACACAATCGTGCCTGAGTCGACGGCTTTGACTTTATCGCCATAATTGGCTTGGATGACAATTCCTTTCCAGTTAATTTGTCCACTTTGGTGTTCACCGAAGTGATGTAACACTTTTCCTTTAATCGGCCATGGTAGTTGATGGCGTTGTTTTGCCAAGCCATCCATCGAGATGCTTGCGGCGGCCTGACGAGCCGCTTTCGCTTTCTCGGCTTTGGCTATTTCGGCTTTGAGACGATTCTCGTTTTGTTGTAGCTCGGCAAGATAGACTTTGTCCCCTGAAATACTTTTCTTAATCTTGGTTAGTGTTTGACGCCGCTGAGTTTGGCTTTGATCTAATTGCTGATATTTTTGTGTCTGCTGTTTTAACAACTCAGCAATCTTATCGCGTTCTTTATGTAACTGGGATTCACTTTGATCGAGGTCGCGATGCGTCTTTTCCAGTTCATGAATCGCTTTAGTACGTGCTTTCGCTAAATGTTGATAATATTGGCTGATACGATCTTCTTCCATTCCTGAACTGAGAATATGTTCAGTCGAAAATGAGCGTTCAGTGATGTAATAGGTTTGTAGTAATGTTTTGAGCTGTTTGGTTTGTTTTTGGCGTTGCTGCTCTAAATGTTCAATTTTTTTGCGTAATGCGGCGATTTTGCGGTTCGTTTGAGTTTGCTTACGCTTGGTATTGTTGATTTGTTTTTTCTGCGCTGCAATGTGCAGCTCTTGTTGTTTTAAGTCATTTTGTAATGAATCCAGCTTTTTACGCTGGCGAGAGAGGGAGACCTCTTGCCGGTGGATCTCATTTTTCACACCTTTTAATTCTTGCTGTGATGCCGCCATGCTGGTTTGAGGAATGATCATAGCAAAGCCGCTAGCGGCTAGCGCGATACAATGTAGAGCGATCGAGGATGATTTCAACAGTAGGTGGCGTAACTTCATTAACATTATCGGTAAGCTTTTAATGACATCAATTAGTGACCAGTATACCCAAAGCATACGTTGAGGCGAGGATACTGTGCAAAAAGTTTGTCATTCTGAACACAAATAGCAGGAATAAAAACGCCTCCCGAGTGGGAGGCGTTTGTGTCTCAATACCATTTACTTATAAAGTACTTGGCCAGACATTTCTTCAGGGATGGCTGTATCGGTTAACGCGAGCATAGTCGGCGCGAGATCAGAGAGTTTACCGTTGTCTTTAAACTCAATGTCTTTGCTACCAACGTAAATCAATGGTACTGGCAGGTTAGTATGCGCCGTATGTACGCCACCCGTCTCTGGGTTAACCATCATTTCAGCGTTACCGTGATCTGCAGTGATCAATAACTGGCCATCAGCCTCATTGATCGCTTCAACGATGCGGCCAATACATGCATCGACGGCTTCACAAGCTTTAACGGCGGCATCGTAATCACCAGTATGGCCGACCATGTCACCATTCGGGTAGTTACAGATGATCGCGTCATATTTACCTGATTTGATGGCAGCAACGAGTTTATCTGTCAATTCAGCTGAACTCATTTCTGGTTGCATATCATAGGTTGCCACTTTCGGCGACGCCACGATTTGGCGATCTTCACCTGAGAACTCATCTTCAACGCCGCCGTTAAAGAAGAACGTTACATGGGCGTATTTCTCGGTTTCCGAAATACGTAACTGAGTTTTATCGTGTTTTGATAACCATTCACCGTACGTGTTCGTTAGGCTCGCTGGTGGATACGCCGTGTTTAATGGAATATCTGCCGCGTATTGCGTTAGCATCACAAAGTTGACACTTGGGAACGTTGCACGTTCGAAGCCGTCGAATTCAGGGACGAAGGTACGCGTGATTTCACGGGCACGGTCGGCACGGTAATTCATAAAGATAACGGCATCGCCATCTTGCATCGCAGATGTGTCTTGGCCATCGGCTTGAATCACGGTCGCTTTAACAAACTCATCGTTTTCTTCACGAGCGTAAGCGGCTTCAAGTCCTTCAGTCGCACTCGCTGCGGTGAATTCACCTTTGGCTTGTGACAGTAAGTCATAAGCAAGTTGAACACGGTCCCAGTTATTGTCGCGGTCCATTGCAAAGTAACGACCGACTAAGCTCGCGATGCGACCTTTACCGAGCTCGGCAAATAGTGCATCGAAGCGCTCTAATGAGCCTTTAGCACTGCGTGGTGGCGTATCACGTCCGTCTAGGAAGCAGTGTAAGTAGATGCGCTCTGCGCCACGTGCCGCGGCCATTTGCACAGCTGCATAGATATGATCTTCATGAGAGTGGACGCCACCTGGAGACATGAGGCCCATGATATGAACAGCTTTGCCTGCGTCTACTGCCGCATCGATTGCGGCGACGAGTGTTTCGTTTTTCTCAAACTCGCCATCTGCAATGGCTTTCGTCACGCGAGTCAAATCTTGGTATACCACGCGACCCGCGCCAATGTTGGTGTGGCCAACTTCTGAATTACCCATTTGGCCGTCAGGCAAACCCACATCTAAACCGGATGCCGAGATAAGTGTATTCGGCTGAGTTTTTGCAAGTTCGTCAAGAACCGGTGTGTTTGCGTTATTAATGGCGTTATTGCTGTTATCATCACGATGACCCCAGCCGTCTAGAATTACTAGTGCCATTGGCTTTTTCGCTGCCATATTTAAGACCTCATTCAGTTCAAAATTATTGAAATTAGCGTAATTTTACTACACTTTTTGTGCGTAACAGTAGTATCAGATCAATGATTTTGTCTATCAATTCCATCGTTGATATATGTATATCCTACTCTACACATGGGTGTGTATGCTTGATAGGACCTAGTCCGTTATTTGTACTTCAGCAAGGCTAGCTAACAACCATGCAGTCTATAACCTGACCATACCATAAATTGGCTTCACGTGTTTTATATCAAGTGAATGATGAATGAAAACTAGGTTTACGAATGACTGTCAGATTCCATTGAGGAAGGCTTAAGGTGTTGAAAAAGCACAAGCAGAGAGGAAGTAACGAAGGGAGAGAGCGAGGCTTAACGCGTTAAGCCTCGCTCTAGCGGTAAGTTGAGTCCTTACTTAGTCTGCGCTAGGGCGAACGCGAGCATAAGGTGTGCCCATACGCGTTACCGCGCCAGAGAGCATGGTTTCATCAAATTCAATTTGTTCTTTGGCAAATAAGTTGATGACGGTCGACCCAAGTTTAAAGCGACCCATTTCGGCGCCTTTCTCTAAATGAATGGCTTTATCACCGGACGCTGGGTAGTTCCACAGATGGACACTGCAGCCTCGTGGCGGAGTGATAGTGCCAGCCCACACAACCTCAATGCTTCCCACAATGGTGGCACCAACTAATACCTGAGCCATAGGCCCATGCTCGGTATCAAAAATACATACAACGCGTTCATTACGTGCAAATAGGTTTGGTACATTTTGAGCGGTCAGCGGATTTACCGAAAATAAATCGCCAGGGACATAAATCATCTGACGTAGGGTCCCTGAACATGGCATATGGACACGGTGATAATCGCTCGGTGATAAGTAGATAGTCGCAAAATCCCCGTCTTGGAATTGCGCGGCAAGCGTTGCATCGCCACCCAGTAGTTCTTGTGCTGAAAAATCGTGTCCTTTAGCTTGAATCAATTTGCCGTCGTTGATGTAGCCAAATTGACTCACCGCACCATCGGCTGGGTGAACCAGACCGTGTGATTCGTCTGTGATCGGTCTCGCGCCGTCTTTTAGTGCGCGAGTGAAAAAGTCGTTGAACGTTGCATAATGACTTGGTTCTGGATGTAGTGCTTCGTTCATATCGACACGATAACGCTTGATAAACCAGCGAATGACAGCCGTCGTTAGACGACCAGATTTGGCTGATGCGAGTTTACCGAGAAGTTCGGTAAGCGCCCGCTGTGGGATCCAATACTGTAATCCCACTTTCAATTTGTCCATGGTGTTATGTTCCAAAATTATTTACTCTGATTTGGCGACAATAGTACTGAATGGTAGTGAAAAAGCCAGTAAAGTTCGTATTGTCGTAAATTGTGGGTTAACGAATATCGGATTTTTTATCTCGAGAATACTGACGATTGGCTTTATTTTCGCCCATGCTCTCAATGATTCGATGATAGTTATCAAAGCGTACTTGACTGATCTTGCCGTCTTCAACACCTTGACGTAATGCACAGCCGGGATCGTTAAGATGTTTACAATCTCTAAATTTACATTCCCCTAAAAACGGATGAAATTCACGATAGGCTTGAGCAATATCTTCCGGAGCAAGGTGCCATAAGCCAAATTCACGTACTCCTGGAGAGTCGATAAGATCCCCTCCGCTCGGAATGTGATATAAACGTGCCGCGGTGGTTGTATGTTGCCCAAGCCCGGAGTTGGTTGACACAGCACCTTCTTCAATCATTGGGGTGCTTTGCGGCATGAGGGCATTGACTAAGCTTGATTTACCCACTCCGGATTGCCCGACAAAAATATTAATTTTATCGCTTAGAAAAGAAGAAAGTTCATCAATGCCTTCACCGCTTTCTTTACTAACAAATAGCACGTCATAGCCGATATTTTTATATAGGGTTAACCACTCTTGATAGGTCTCGCGTTGTGATTGATCGAGAAGATCAATTTTATTGAGCACGACCAGTGGCTGGATTTGCAGCGTTTCGGCGGCAATTAAATAACGATCGATGATATTTAAGGATAGTTCTGGTAGTACGGATGCGACAATGACCATCTGATCGACATTGGCGGCAACCGGTTTTAAGCCATCGTAATAGTCAGGACGCGTTAAAACAGAATGGCGTTCTTCCACCGCCTCAACCACACCCGAAATACCCGACAAGGTTTCGATTCCCGGACGCCAAATGACGTTATCACCAGAGACGAGAGACTCAATACTGCGCCGTAAATTACAGCGGTGGATGGTTCCTGTTACGGAGTCTTCGACATCCGCATGTTGACCAAATCGACTAATCACTAAGCCTTTTTGGGCGCTTTCCAGCATCGACTCATCCCATTGAATCGTTTCTTCTTGTTGCAGTCGCTTATGCTGATTATGTCTTACTCGCCTTACTTGGCCTTTTGTCAGCTTTTTTCTCTTTGCCACTATGTTTCTCTTTACGTGAGTGAGTGAGAATATCGGCTGCATGTATACCAGCAGATAGAGCGAAATCCAAGAGGTGACGGTATCTTGGTTTTCTGAATTTAGGTATAGTACCTTTTTTAATGATAATCCCAAATAGGCGGCTAGCTATGTCTTTTAATGAACACAACTTAATCTGGATTGATTTAGAGATGACCGGACTTGATCCTGAAGTTCATAAAATTATTGAAATCGCTACCATCGTAACGGATTCCCAGCTAAATATCCTTGCAGAAGGTCCAGTATTGGCGGTACATCAGCCTGAAGCCGAGCTTGAGAAGATGGATGAGTGGTGCACCACCACTCATACTGCGAGTGGTTTAGTTGAGCGCATTCGTCAAACCACCGTCACGGAAGAACAAGCCGTCGCACAAACTATCGCCTTCCTTGAACAGTGGGTTCCCAAAGGGGCATCACCTATCTGTGGGAATAGTATTGGCCAAGATCGTCGATTCTTGTATAAGTATATGCCTGAACTTGAACAATATTTTCATTATCGTTATCTTGATGTAAGTACGATTAAGGAACTGACTCGTCGTTGGCAGCCTGAATTACTAAAAGGCGTGACCAAGAAAGGCAGTCATTTAGCGTTAGATGATATTCGTGACTCGATCGCGGAGTTGCAGTACTACCGTGAAAACGTGTTTTCGATCTAAATCCTGATTTCAGTGAATGTGTGATGGTTGTTTTATCGACACGCGGCTGAAAAACGCTGGCTTATCTGCTTGCTTTTTCATCACAAAGAAAAAAAATCTCTTTTTTTTCAATTAAAGACTTGCATCACACTCAAATGCTCTTATAATTCGCAGCCCTAACGACGGGAAACAACGTTAAGTATGCGACACTAGCTCAGTTGGTAGAGCGCGACCTTGCCAAGGTCGAGGTCACGAG
>JBQGON010000096.1:0-13378 GCA_052087065.1 Vibrio sp.
TTTGCACCAATCGAGTCTCCTTGTTTTTTGAGATCACGAATTAACGCATCAAACTCTGAGACTTTATCAACATCAGGGCAGAAAAAGGTGTTATTTTCAATTTCGCTCCAGTCGACTTTATCGATCGACACGTCTCCCATCTGCGAAAGGTAGGCTCGCACCTCAATACCAAACTCTTGCTGTAAATATTTTTTAGCGACCGCACCAGCGGCAACACGCATTGCGGTTTCTCGCGCCGAAGAACGTCCACCACCACGATAATCACGCACACCATACTTTTGGTGGTAAGTGTAATCAGCATGTCCGGGACGGAATTTGTCTTTGATATCAGAATAATCTTTCGAACGCTGATCTGTATTTTCAATCAGCAAACCAATGGAGGTACCCGTAGTTTGACCTTCAAACACCCCTGATAAGATTTTTACTTCATCCGGTTCACGACGTTGCGTGGTATAACGAGACGTCCCCGGACGACGGCGATCCAAATCTCGTTGTAAATCTGCTTCACTCAATGCCAAACCGGGAGGACACCCATCTACGATACATCCTAGTGCGATACCGTGACTTTCTCCGAATGTCGTCACTCGAAAATGTTGTCCGATACTGTTTCCTGCCATGCGTTCCTCGATCATTAGCACTTATTAGTCAAGACTAATAAGCCGCGTTACTCAATTATTCGTAAATCAATAGTGGCGTTATTACGATTTGATGTAAAGACTTAATTCAGGCAACTTGTGCTTGCCAGAAACAAAAAACGCCAGTCGTTGACTGGCGTTTTATCGAGGAACTTAGGCAATCATTAATCTAGGTATAATGAAAACTCATCGGCACACTCAACCAGTTGCTGACGTGTCAACATGAATACGCCATGCCCCCCGTTTTCAAACTCAATCCAAGTAAAGGGAATATTAGGGTATTGATCCATCAGGTGAACCATCGAGTTCCCGACTTCACAAATCAAAATACCGTTCTCAGTAAGGTACTTCGGTGCATTCGCCAAAATTCGGCGCACCAGCTTCAGGCCATCACTTCCTGCGGCTAAACCGAGTTCTGGTTCATGACGGAATTCGTCAGGCAAGCTGTCCATGTCTTCAGCGTCCACATACGGTGGATTAGACACAATGATATCGTATTCAACTTCAGGAACATCACGCAAGAGATCAGAACGAACCGGAATCACTTGCTGCTCTAAACCGTGCTCCTGGATGTTTTGTTCTGCCACTTGCAACGCATCCACGGAAATATCGACAGCATCGACTTCTGCATCAGGGAACGCATACGCACAGGCAATCGCAATACAGCCACTGCCCGTACATAAATCCATAACGCGTGCCGGAGAATCAACCAGCCAAGGTTGGAATTGGTTTTGAATCAACTCACCAATTGGAGAGCGAGGTACTAAGACTCGTTCATCCACAAAAAATTCTAAACCGCAGAACCAAGCTTTGTTGGTCAAATAAGCAACCGGCGTATGTTCATTAATACGGCGAATGACACGGTCCACTACGCGTAAGCGCTCACTGCTGGTTAAGCGTGAATTCAAAACATGAGGAGGCACATCAATCGGTAAGTAAAGTGTCGGTAAAATCAGTTGAACCGCTTCATCCCACGCATTATCTGTACCGTGACCATAAAATAAATGAGCTGCATTAAAGCGGCTGACCGTCCAGCGAATCATATCCTGAAGCGTGTACAGTTCAGAAACCGCCTCATCAACGAAAATCTTATCCAAATTTGCCTCCAAAAAGCGCTACAATACTGCCAGTTATGATTAATATAAGTTTAACTTCCCTTATGAACAAAAAAGACACCGACGGAAAGGATTCAAATGACGTTTTTGCCGATGACGATTTCGCTCTGTTTCGGGATGCAGTAAAAGGCGTAAAAAAGTTTCGTCAGGATACCATAATCCAGCAACCAATAAGAAACCAAAAACAGAAAGAAATTCGTAGGCAAGCGCGTGAAGCCACGGATAACGACTTCTACTTTTCCGATGAATTTACGCCGATGCTCAATACTGACGGGCCAATGCGCTATGCCAGATCCGATGTATCGAAATACGAAGTGAAAAAATTACGTCGCGGCGTCTATGCGCCAGAAGTCTTCTTGGATTTGCATGGCATGACTCAAGAACAAGCCAAACGCGAGTTAGGAGCCATGATTGCTTATTGTATTAAGCAAGGCGATATTTGCGCGTGTGTTCAACATGGCATTGGGAAACATATTCTCAAACAAAAAGTGCCGCTATGGCTGGCGCAGCACCCTGATGTGATGGCATTTCACCAAGCTCCTCTCGAATTTGGTGGGCATGGCGCCTTACTGGTATTAATTAACGTCCCAGATAAATAGACCAATTAATAGCGCATGTCTGGCGGAATCGGCATATTGTCTTCGTTGAGCTTAGGGCGCTGACCGCCGCGGCGCCGATATTGCTTAAGCTGAAACACATAAGCCAATACTTGGGCAACCGCGATAAACAAATCATCAGGGATTTCTTGTTCAAGCTCAGTAGTATGATAAAGCGCTCGCGCGAGAGGCGGCGCAGCAACGATGGTAATGTCATGCTCGCGCGCCACTTCTCGGATTTTCATTGCCATATGATCGATGCCTTTCGCAACCACGATCGGCGCTTTATCTGAGTCTTGCTTATAACGAAGCGCGATTGAAAAGTGCTCTGGGTTGGTGACAATCACATCCGCTTGAGGCACGTCGGACATCATCCGCCGCTGCGCCGCTTCACGTTGTAGCATACGAATGCGCCCTTTCACTTCCGGCTTACCTTCCGTATCTTTGTGCTCATCTTTGACTTCTTGCTTCGTCATTTTTAACTGATTGGCGTGTTGCCAGATCTGAAATGGAATATCGATCGCCACGACAACAAGCAAAGAGCAACTGATCAACAACACAAAGTTCATTAATATATCAAGGGCATGGAATATATTTTGCGGAAAAACATCAAACGGTAGCTGAAACAAATCCTCTTTCGAACGCACGATCAAATAGAAGGCCATCCCCGCGACAAGCGATACCTTCAAAATCGATTTCACCAGCTCGACCAAGCTTTGCACACCAAACATGCGCTTAATTCCCGCAAGTGGACTCATTTTAGACAACTTAGGTCGCGCAGCTTCCGCAGAAAAACTGATTCCACCGAGAGCTGAAGCCCCGACAAGTGCGGCAATAAATAACGTCAATAAGATGAGAAACACGGGGAAAAACAGATGGGTGATCGTCCCTTCTGCGATTTGAAACAATTTATCGAGATCGAAGATTTCATTACGACTTAACGAAAACATGCGTTTCATCGTATTGAATAACCCTTGCGCTAATGTCTGTCCAAACCACATTAACGATACCGCGCCCACCACCAACACCGAAACAGAAGCAAGCTCTTTAGAACGGGCGACCTGCCCTTTTTCTTTGGCTTGCTCAAGCCTTCGGGCCGTGGCGTCTTCGGTTCTTTCTTGACCGTCGGATTCTGCCAACTCCGCCTCCTAAATTAGCAACTCGCGCGTATTAAACGGCACAATTGTGCTTCGCCCTGTTGCCAGTATACTTCATATTGATGATATAGCCCGCCGACGAGATACCAGCACAGTAATAAACCAACCAATAAGGCAAAAGAAAAACCTAACGAGAAAATATTTAACTGTGGGGCAGCACGCGTCATCACACCAAAGGAGAGGTTAATTGTCAGCAATGCGACGACCGCGGCTAACGACATACGTAAACCCACTTGGAAGATATACCCAAGCCATTGCGCCATTTCACGAAAATCGACCACATTTAATGAACCATCACCGATGGGTAAGGTTTTAAAACTGATAACCACCAGATGAATCATTTCAAGGTGACCATCACTCACCAAGAAAAACAACGTCGAAAGGAACATGAAAAGCTGACCGAGCAAAGGCGTACTTTGACCATTTGCCGGGTCAACCATCGAGGCAAAGCCTAGGCTCGATTGCATACCTATAATTTGCCCAAGTAGAACAAAGGTCTGTATCACAAATTGAGTCACCATCCCCATACTCACACCGATCACTATCTGTTGAAAAGTAATCATAAAGCCGCGTAACGACACGACTTCGATAGATTGGGGAACTTGCGGAATCGCAGGCATCACCGCTAACGTGATGGCCAGAGATAGATATAAACGAATACGCGGTGACACAAAACGAGCCCCTGTAACCGTCATGACCATCAGCATGGCTGATATGCGGGTAAAGGGCCAAAAGTAGTTAGCGATGACATTAATGATGGTGCTTTCATCAAAAATCATGAGGCATCCTAATGTAAAACATCCGGCAGCCTATCAATCATGGCATAGAAAAACTCCATCATTGTTTGGGTCATCCAGTGTCCAAAAAACATCAAAGCCAACAACGTCACGATCAGACGAGGAAGAAAGCTTAAGGTTTGTTCATTGATTGATGTCGCGGCTTGGAATACCGCCACAACTAAACCAATTAATAGACTGGGCACCACAATGGCACACACCATCATCAGCACCATCCATAAAGCCTGACGAAAGAGCTCAACGAACATTTCAGGTGTCATTGTGTCTCCTTAAAATCACATCACAAAGCTGCCAGCTAAGGTCGAGAGAATTAAATTCCACCCATCGACCAGCACAAACAACATGAGTTTAAACGGTAAGGAGACAATCATGGGAGATAACATCATCATACCCATTGCCATCAATACCGAGGCGACAACTAAATCAATGATCAAAAAAGGCAAAAATAGCATGAAGCCAATTTGGAACGCTGTTTTTAGCTCAGAGGTAATGAACGCAGGAATTAAAATCGCCATCGATACATCTTTAGGCTCATCGACTTTCGCACCGGCAATATTGACGAATGTTTCTAAATCTTTAATCCGTGTTTGTTTGAGCATAAATGATTTCATCGGTTGCTCAGCTAAATCAAATGCCTGACGCGCATTAATTTTTTCATTTAAGTACGGCTGTAACGCGGTATCGTTAATCTTATTAAAGACTGGCGACATAATAAAAAACGTCAAAAATAAAGAAATGCCAATAATAACTTGGTTAGACGGCGTTTGTTGCAATCCCATGGCTTGACGTAATATCGACATCACCACCACGATTCGTGTAAACGACGTCATCAAAATAACAATGGCTGGCAAAAAGCCAAGCAATGTCATGAGAGCTAAAACTTGCAGCTTGATCGAGTAATCTTGACTGCCATCAGGGTTGGTATGCATGGTCACGGCGGGAATACCACCACTCCCATTGGTGATAGACATAGATCGCGCTGAACCTCCGGATGAGGTATTCATGCTGTATGTTTGACTGCTCGCGGCCCCGTCTTCTTGCTGCGCTTGAGATAATGCAGGGACGATTGCCAATATCATCCCCAACACGATACTCATAAGCAGCGTGAGAGACCAACGTCCGTGTTTATTTTGAAGTCGTATTGTCATGCTTTTTCAGTAACCGAGTGAATTGTTGAGCAAAAGGGGCCATGGCTGCCTCTTCTTCCGTTAGTGGCTGTTCCAGTTTAGAAATCAATTGAATAGATTGGGTGGTCGAGCCAACGAGAAATTGTTCGCCTCCCGCTTCAATGATCATAATGCGCTCCTTGGTGCCCACCGGAATCTGTCGAACAATACGCAAACCTTTCTGCTGTCCCATGGTTGGAACTCGCATACGCTTGAGAAGCCAACCTAAAAAGACAATCAACGCTAAGACAAACAGCAGTGATCCAATACCTGTCGCCATATCAAACTGACCAGGCTGAGCGGTATCAGCCCAAGCCGGAAAAGGAATAAGCAACAAGCTTATGCGTTTTTTCATCGCTATCTCAATTTCTTAATACGTTCAGTTTGACTGATCACATCGGTTAAACGAATACCGAACTTATCGTTAACGACCACCACTTCACCATGCGCAATCAAGGTACCATTCACCATGACATCCAAGGCTTCACCAGCAATACGGTCAAGTTCAACTACTGAACCTTGGTTTAATTGCAATAAGTTACGGATACTGATCTTCGAACGCCCAACCTCCATCGAAATGGTCACCGGAATGTCCATAATGGAATCTAACTTACGGCGTTCATCATCACTCATCGGTTCTGAGGTATCTTTTAAATCATCTAACGGCGCGGCTAATACTTCGTCTACATCGATTTCAGGCGCACTGGGATCTTCACCGAGAGCTGCTGCCCACTCATCTGCCAGCTTTTCGTCTTCGCTCTTTGCCATCTCTTGCTACCTTTCTATTAATCTAAACCAGGAAAGTGTTGTTGCTCATTGTCACTTTCATTTTCGTGTTCTTCATCTTCAAGTTCCGCCATAATGTCTTTACTTAAAAATGCCAGATCGGTTTTAACCACATCTGGACGACGAATCTTCTCGGAAATTTGTACCGCCAATTTATCATTGGAGCGTCCCATCTTCACTCGATAGGTCGGCAACTCCTCGACAAACATGGTCGCGTTTTCAGGCATGTCTATCGGTATGACATCTCCCGGTTGCAGTTCCATAAGATCGCGTAACGCAATATCTTTCTCTAATAGGTTGACTCGGAAGTTTACCGGCACATCCATGATTTCATCACGTAATGCCGAGCTCCAGCGAACATCCGTTTCCATTTTATCTGACTGCACCCCCGCATCGAGTAATTCACGGATAGGCTCAACCATAGAGTAAGGCATGACTACATGAAAATCGCCGCCACCGCCATCCACCTCAATATGGAATGAACTAACGACGATCATTTCCGTTGGGCTTACGATGTTTGCCATACTTGGATTCACTTCCGAATCCAAATATTCAAATTCAACACCCATCACCGGCGACCACGCCTCTTTATAATCACCAAATACAATTTTCAGTAATAATTGAATGACGCGTCGCTCTGTCGGAGTGAACTCACGTCCCTCGATCCGAGCATGATAACGCCCGTCTCCACCAAAAAAGTTTTCCACTAAAATAAAGACGAGACGGGCTTCCATTGTGACCAAAGCCGTGCCTTTTAACGGTCGAAAGCGCACCATATTCAAACTAGTCGGAACGTACAGAGTATTTTGATATTCGCCAAACTTCATCATTTGCACGCCATTGATCGACACCTCTGCGGTTTTGCGCAGCATATTAAATAAGCTGATGCGCAAGTGACGCGCGAATCGCTCATTAATAAGCTCGAGAGTCGGCATACGCCCACGAACAATACGGTCTTGTGAGGAGAAATCAAAAGACATCGACTCCGATTGCGGCTGCGAGTCGTTATCATCCTCTTCGTCATCGACGCCATCAACACCATGTAATAGCGCATCAATTTCGTCTTGGCTTAATAGATCAGTCACATCTCACCTATTGCATTACAAAATCGGTAAATAATACACGTTCAATCACCGGAGAACCGACGGCTTTACCTAATGCTGTTTTAATATCATCGGTGGCTCGATTACGCAATTCAACACGTCCACTCGGGCTGCGCAGTTGCTCTAGTTTGGCCGCAGCAAACGTCGATAATAGAGTGCTTTCAATCAAAGGCGAATGATAGCGTGCTAAATCTTCATTTTTCGCGCCTCTCACCATCAACTGCACTTTAATCTGGACCATACGAGTACGTGAGTCACCACTGACATTAAAGACGAAAGGTTCAGCTAAATTGACGTAAGAAACTGGCATATCGGGCTTTTTCGCTTCTTGCTGTGCGCTATTTGTCGCTTTAGCATCTGAATCATCTCCGCCCATAAGGAAAAATGCAGCGCCGCCGCCCCCTAATAGCAACACCACAACTGCAACAATGATAATCAGTAGCTTGCCTTTGCCTTTTTTCGGCGCTTCTTCGTCTGCCATATCTATCCTAAGTATTTATATCATCTATCATTAATTTATTTTACGCGTAATAGGAAATTCCATCACGCTTTGATGCAACATTCAAATCAAGTTTGACGTCTCCATCAAGGTTTTCTTGCGTTCCCCCGGCAACATCCGAGCCAGCATGGCGCTGAGATTGTGATTGTCCACCGTTTGCCGATGCAAAACTTTGTTGCTGACTGCCACCATCTTGTTGCACAGAAGCTCCGCCTAATTGCACCCCTTGCTGCGATAACATCTCGCGTAAGCGAGGCATTGACTGCTCTAGTGCATCGCGAGCATGATGACTGGCGACGGTGAAATGCACCGTGGCTCCACCATCGTTATTCATCTGCATTTTGATATGCATTTTACCCATTTCAGGTGGGTCAAGCCGGATATCGATACTCTTCAAGTTCTTAGACATCATCATGTGTACTTTTTCCGCCACCTGATCAGCGCCATCTTTTGATAATTGTAGCTGAGGTGACGCGGCTTGCTGAGTGCCATCTACTTTTTGTGTAGCCGATAGCTGTTGCCCGGACGCCGACGAAATTTGTGAAGCAAGAGTACTCTCTTGCGATGATGGCCCACGCTTGGTCCCTTTCATCTCTGTCAGCGCATTGAGTGCTTTTTCACTCAATCCCTTTTCTATCGCACTACTCGCCCCGCCTTTTGCTGGATTAGTCGCCATTAAATGAGTCGCGACCATTGGGTTTGCCCCTTGCCCTAGAGACGCTCCAGCCGCCTGCTGTTGACCTTGAGGTTGAGGTTGAGGCCCCGAACCATCTTGAGTCGCCAAGACCGCATGCCCTTGTAGCGTCGCTTTAGACTCGTTCATACCATGTTGTGCGGACATATGAACAGACTGTGCCGGCATTGAGTTATGATTCATACCTTTATGTATCACATCACTCGAATTCTGATTCGTGCCTTTATGCATCGCATCACTGATACTCGTAGACTTATCTGGGCTCGCTGCTGACAAATTATGCGTCACAGCATGCTGACTCGATGGCGCCCCATGACCTATACCGCTTAGGGCAAGTGCTGGGTCATCATTTTCATCATTTTTCATTCGCTGAGCAATGAGCAACTTCTTCAAATCGTTTTCCGACAATTCCGGATGCTGTTTTTTCAATGCGACGAGTTGCGCGAATTCTTTTTGACTGATTGGGCGTTCAGCTAGCCCGACATCCATTGCCTCTGAAGCGGTTTTGCTCGAATTCGTGACCATTTTTTGCTGCAAAGACGACATCGACTCAGCTTCGGTCAACGTTTGTGGCAAGTCTTTGCCATGAGACGCTTGCGACGCTGGTTTTGTTAACGTCTGATTCGCTTGCTGTAACTTACCAAGCAGCTGCTTACCTTCATCCATAGCGGCCGGAACGTTCATCGCACTTTGCTCGCTGGCATTGTTATCGGTAACCACCGCTGAGGATGAAGATGACTTATCTGTAGTAATCGCATCGGGCATTTGACTGATCATCGCTGTTAGCTGTTCAACGTCAATGCCTTGTTGATTGGCGACTTTGCTTAACTCTTTCGCCGTTAAGTGCTCGAGTTGATGTTTTGTCCAACCTAATTTCTGCAATGCCGCCATCGGGTCACTAACGCTATCAGGCGCCGCAGCTTGCAGCTGTTTATCCACGCCTTTACCTTTTGTTTGCTCAGGAGATCCGAACATTAAGGCGGTTAATTTATCAAAAAAACCACTCGCTTCACTGGTCTCTTTTTTGTCACCGGTGGAAGACACGCTTCCTGCGATATCGGTGCCTTTAAGACTCTCAGTTGACTGAGATGTGTTAATATTCATATCGTTTTACTCACGCTAATCAAGTCGTCATGAAGCCCCATCGACATTTTGTGTACTGGAACTCGATAAGAAACCACTGCTGTCTGTACTTCAAGAACTGTATTGCAAGATTTACGCCAGTGTATGAGCTCGATGCGTTACGATTTATGATTAAGGCGGCGACGATTAAAACTCAGCGTTGAGAACTCATCCATCATGCGTTGTTCACGCTTTTCTTCTGCTTGCTGCTTTTCAGTTTGTTTTTTTTCAATCAACCATTCATAAGAGCGTCTTTGCTTACGAATATCTAACCAATGTTGCTCACTATTTGTCACTTGCTGAGTAAAGTGCGCTTCCGCTTCACGTTGTTTTGATAACGTCTCATCAAGCTGACTTAAAAACCGCTGAAGGTGACCATATTGACTGGCCGTTAACCCTGCCTGACCTCGATCGACGAGTTGCTGGCAATAATCCAATCGATACTGCTCTATCTGCTCAAGTTGCTGATAATAATTATCCAACTCACTCCTTGCTTGATTGAGCGCCATGACAGCTTTATCTTCGTTGTCTTTAGCTTGGCTAAGCAAAAAAGTCAGGGCGTTATCCATCGATTACTCCTCAACCCCTAAAACATGCTTTAACATATTGACGCACATATCATAAGGTACTGTTTCTTTCATCTCTTGCTGTAAATACTGATCCAATTTCGGTTTTAACGTAAAGGCACTATCAATTGCTTGATCTGTTCCTGGCTTATAAGCACCAATGGAAACTAAATCTTGATTTTTACGGCAGATCGACAAAATCTGCCGAACCGCTTTAGACATAAGAACATGCTGATCGGTCGTTACTTGTGGCATTACCCGACTGACCGACTTTTCCACATCAATGGCCGGATAATGCCCCGCATCGGCCATTTCTCGTGAAAGCACGATATGTCCATCTAAAATTGCACGGGAAGCATCCGCGATTGGGTCTTGCAAATCATCGCCTTCGGTTAATACCGTAAAGAATGCCGTAATGGAGCCTTGGTCGGGTCCCCCGTTACCCGCACGCTCTACCAGAGCAGGCAACTTAGCAAAAACAGAAGGCGGATAACCTTTTGTTGCTGGTGGCTCGCCAACAGAGAGTGCGATTTCACGCTGCGCTTGTGCAAAGCGAGTCAAAGAATCCATTAACAGCAATACGTCTAATCCCTGATCACGAAAGTATTCTGCGATCGTCAATGCCGTTTGACAGCCTTTTAAACGCATCAAAGGTGACGAATCCGCTGGCGCTGCAACCACCACAGCGCGTTGTCGCCCCTCATGACCAAGAATTTCTTCAATAAACTCTTTCACTTCTCGGCCACGCTCACCAATCAAGCCGACAACAACAACCTGCGCTGTTGTTCCGCGCGTCATCATGCCCAGCGTTACCGACTTACCCACACCAGAACCAGCAAACAAACCAATACGCTGGCCTTTCCCCACCGTCAGCAAGCCATTAATGGCTTTGATCCCGACATCCAGAGGAGCATCTATCGGTTTGCGCGCTAATGGGTTAATGGGTTCGACGTTTAGCGATGCCGTTTGCTCGGTATAAATCGGGCCCAATCCATCCAGTGGGTTCCCGACACCGTCAACAACTCGCCCTAATAACTCCATGCCCACGGGCATGCCCGCTTCTTGTGTTAGCGGTGTCACTTTTGCGCCAGGCAAAATACCGGTGATTTGCTCGCTCGGCATTAAAAATAGATTATCACCAGAGAAACCGACCACTTCCGCTTCCATGTTGCCTGACATCGTTTCAATCAGGCACAAACTACCAATCGGCGCTTTGCAGCCTGTCGCCTCTAATGTCAAACCGACGACACGGACCAACTTGCCTGACGCGATGGGTTTACGAGTCAGCCCTTCGGTTTTGTATTGCGTCAGGCGCTCCGCTAATGACAACATTACTCACTACCCACTTGGTGACGATTCGCGCCACAAAAGTTTTGTAATACGGCACGAATACGTTCTTCCATACGGTAATTCACACTCGAATCGCTCGCTTCAATTTGTACATCACCACGATCTAATGCCGGCTCACTGATGAGGGTCCAATTACGACTATCGACTTCTTGTTCGCCGTAGGCTTGCTTCACGATATCCACATCGTCAGGGTGTAACTTCAGCGTAATGGTATGTCCAGCAACGGGTAGCGACTCGACCGAGGCTTTGACAGTATCTAAGATTATTTGTGGATTGGTTTTAACTTCAACGTGAACGACTTCCTTAACCATGGTCAGTACCATATCAACCAATTGCTTTTCCACTTGGGCGTTCATCAGCTCTAGCGGCTGAGAAAACTGATTGGCCATCTCAACAAATTGCTTGACCTGCTGATTAATATGCTCTTGTCCTGATTCTACCCCTTCGTCATGACCCGCCGTTACGCCTTCCTCATGACCCACTCGGTAACCTTCTTCTTTCCCCTGCTCAACGCCAGATTGAAAACCTTCCGCATAGCCTTGTTCCTGCCCTTCTTGATACGCGGCTTGGCGAATAGACTCGAGGTCTTCCACAGAGAAAGGCTGAGGTTCGCTTTCACCATCAGCGACCTCATCGCGCGGCGTCCAACTTGGGTCATAATTGAGCGCCGTTTCGCGCGCATTATTCCCTGTATCTAAATCATAGTCAGGCAGCCCCCACGTTTGTGGCTGCTCATCGGCTGGAGTACTCGAGTCGGGACGGATAAAACCGCGTTTTCTTTCAACTGGCATATGCTTTCCTATGCGTAGTTCAAATCACTGAGACAAGCAGAGGCCGGATAACCGACCTCTGTGAAGGAAATAAATTATAAGAATTCGTCCGCACCACCAGACAACATAAGCTCACCTTGGTCCGCCATTTTACGGGCAATGGCCAAAATTTCTTTTTGGGCGGTTTCTACATCGGACACTTTAATCGGTGGCATCGCTTCTAGATCATCACGCATAAGCTCGGCTGCACGCTTGGACATGTTCTTAAAGATTTTATCACGGAGATCATCATCAGCGCCTTTAAGTGCACGTTGTAAGACGTCTTGCGGTACATCGCGTAGTAGCTTCTGAATACCTTGATCGTCGACTTCGACTAAATTCTCGAAGACAAACATCAAATCCTGAATTTGTGTCGCTAAGTCTTCATCTTGATCACGCATCTGGTCCATAAGTAGACCTTCAACGTTATTATCGAGATAGTTCATGATATCGGCTGCCGCTTTTAAGCCACCAATTTTGGCAGCTTGCGCACCGGCTTGACCCGCGAACTGTTTCTCCATGATCTCATTGAGCTCAGCCAATGCAGAAGGTTGTACTTCTTCGAGGTTCGCAATACGCATCATCAAATCAAGGCGATCACGCTCAGCAAATTGCGCTAAGATTTCGGCCGACTGATCTGGATCGAGGTAAGATAAAACAATGGTTTGAATCTGTGGATGCTCATTCACAATGATACTGGCAACCTGTCTTGGATCCATCCATTTCAATGAATCCAGACCTTTTGAGCCAGTCCCTAACAAGATTTGATCGACCAAGTTATTGGCTTTATCCGATCCCAGAGCGGCGACTAATGCATTACGCATAAAGTCTTCACTGCCCATGCCTATGTTAGTGTACTTCTGAATATCTTCTAAGAAGGCACGATGCACCAGACCAACGCGATCTTGACTCAAGTCTTTCGCTTTGGCCATAGCACTACCGACACGTTGCACCTGCTTAGGTTCTAGGTGGCGAATAATACC
>JBQGON010000097.1:0-13193 GCA_052087065.1 Vibrio sp.
AGGTTCAAAAGCCACACCACTGCCTCCCGGTTGGTAAGGAAAATAGAAACCAAAATCCTCAAGGTGAGCCAATAACCATAGATAGAAACTGGCTTGATGCCCTGAT
The DNA here is from genome assembly GCA_052087065.1 of Vibrio sp. Lineage (GTDB taxonomy): Bacteria > Pseudomonadota > Gammaproteobacteria > Enterobacterales > Vibrionaceae > Vibrio. The sequence continues at coordinate 107 of JBQGON010000097.1, forward strand.
AAATATTCCCATGGTTCAAGCTGCAATGAGGTTGAGTCAGGGAGAGTATTATGGGCGTAGATATCGAAGTCTGTTCCCCAATGATGTCGACTGGCTCCCGGAAGTGCGGACCAGCGCAAAATGGCCATAACTTTGTCGTGCTCAGAGAGCTTTGAAATATCAATAGACTGGTTGTTCTCATCTTTAATCGCTGCCAACCCTGACATTTTGCGATTCCAAATCGAGCATTGACGTTCGAAAGGGCGAAAACCACTCGCGATATGAAAATTAAACCCCGCCGCAACTGCGGCCTTAGATAAGCGCACTAAATCTTGTTGAACGTCAGGATGCACAAGAAAGTCTTTCTGTCCCATCATAACGGGAGTTAAATGCTCGTCGGTTTGTCCGGTCAGTTGTTGCGGCGTCATGGCGTATTACTCCGCGAATAAATGTTTGAGGATATTTTGGTACATATCGGTAAGTTTCTCAAGGTCTTCAATACGAACGCATTCGTTGACTTTATGAATGGTCGCATTGACCGGTCCAAGCTCAACTACTTGCGCGCCCATTGCTGCAATAAAACGTCCGTCGGAGGTTCCGCCAGTTGTAAGAAGATTTGGTGCATCTTTATTCACTTCTTTTACCCCTTTAACAACCGCATCAAGTAGAGCCCCTTGATCGGTTAGAAAAGGCTGACCACTTAACGTCCAATGTAAGTCATAGTCCAATGCGTGCTTATCAAGAATATCGATGACTCGCTGCTTGAGTGAACTATCGGTTGATTCGGTACTAAAGCGGAAATTGAATTGAACATTGAATTCGCCGGGGATAACGTTAGCGGCGCCAGTGCCACTGTGCAAGTTGGGGATTTGAAAGCTTGTTGGTGGAAAGTAGTCATTGCCTTCATCCCATTGGGTGATGGCGAGTTCAGCGAGCGCGGGTAGTGCTTGGTGAACTGGGTTTCGCGCAATGTGTGGGTAGGCAACGTGCCCTTGTATTCCTTTGACGGTTAAATCGCCGGTAATCGAGCCACGACGACCATTCTTGACGACATCTCCCACGTAATCGGTACTGGATGGCTCACCGACGATACAGATATCGATGTTTTCTCCACGAGCTTTGAGTGTATCAACGACCCGTGTTGTCCCATTGATAAACGGCCCTTCTTCATCCGAGGTGATGAGAAAAGCGATCGATCCCGTGTAATCTGGATATTCGGCAATAAATCGTTCAACCGCGACCACCATGCAGGCTAGAGAGCCTTTCATATCGGCAGCTCCACGGCCATAAAGCATGCCATCTTTGATGGTTGGCTCAAAAGGCGGGGTATGCCAATGTGCTAAGTTGCCCGCGGGAACCACATCAGTGTGCCCGGCAAAAACAAAGAGGGGCGCTGAGTGACCACGGCGAGCCCATAAGTTGGTGGTATCGTCAAAAACCATAGTTTCGATCTCAAAGCCAAGCGCTTTAAGACGTTCAATCATCACATGCTGACATCCGGCGTCTTCTGGCGTGACCGATTGGCGGCTTATGAGGTCAGTGGCGAGCGCAAGTACGGGACTATCTGTTGTCATTGTTGAATTCCTATATTAAGAGAAAAGAGCCGTGTATTGCTCGGCTTTGAACCCGAGATGAAGTTGTCCATCCACACTTAAGATAGGACGTTTAATCATCGCTGGGTGCTCGATTAACAAAGGGAGCGCGGTTGCTTCTGTTAATGCGTCTTTTTGTTCTTGCGTTAATTGGCGATAGGTCGTGCCACGTTTATTGACGACTTGCTGCCAGTCGAGCTGTGCAAAAAACGTCTCAATCAATGCTTTTTCAACTCCGTGTTTGCGATAGTCGTGAAACTGGTAGTCAATGCCTGCTTGTTCTAGCCATTTACGTGCTTTTTTGATGGTATCGCAATTGGGAATCCCATACATGATGATGTCCATAACTATCCCTTTAAAACTGAATTTTTATACAAACTGAATGAATCCTAGCAGGAAGCTCCAGTGGTGACAAAAGGTATTCGTATTTTGCTTTGAAGCACAGAAATGTTGCCCAAAAAACGAAGGATTGAACAGTTATTGATCAAACTCAACACAGCAACTCACAAAACAGAAATAATGGACGGATTAAGGCTGAGGAGGTATGAATGGAATTGAGTCCTGTGTTTGCGAGGCGGTTGTATCTCGCGTTGTTAGTGGAATGTTTGGATCGGCCCAATGTTCCTAAATTAATTGAAAAAACCGGATGGCCACGCCGCACGATCCAAGATGTGATTCGCGCATTGCCGGGGATTGGTATTGAACTCATGTTTGTACAAGATGGACGTCGCCACAATGATGGTTATTACCAATTGTCAGATTGGGGGCCATTTGACTACCAGTGGGTATTAGAGCGTGAAAGTGATATTGCGAAAACATTGGGATATGATTAAGTCAAAGCCAGCAGAGATGCTGGCTTTGGTCATTAATGAGGGCTATGCGAGATTGAGGTAGGCGATGAAACCTAACCAACTGACCAACAATAGTACCCAAGGTAGCCAATATATTTGTCTTCTTGGGAGAGATTCGGCCGTGGGTATCTCTAGAGTTGTTGGCGATTTTTCTGTGATGGTTTGTTTTTTCTTGGCTTTATCGGCTTGACGTTTCTTTTCTTTCTGCTGTTTCTTGTAGAGAGTAATGCCATGCTCGATACCTTGCGCAATCAATTTCGTGTGTTCTTTGGTTTGCCCTGGTTTTTGCGTGGCTTTTGCCATTCGCATAGCCTCTTGTTGGGTTTCTGGTGATGGGCGTGGTGACGAGTTATTTTTCATCAATGACTCCTTTTTTGCCGAGGTTAACATAGTTATCAACATCCTGTTAAATACGTCACCAATGACAACATGGAATATTTTGCCAACAAGGCATGACGTTAGTCAGTAATAGCGATAAAGTAGAACGCTTTTTCTTGGCTGAAATAGAAGGGGCATTGTGCGTTATTATCCGCTAGAACATTATGACCAACACGGATTTTTGAAAACGCCAATATGGTTATGGCTGAGCTGGTTTTGGTTAGCAAAAGCGTGGATCGTGCTCGTCATGGCGGGGGCAACCCGCCAACATGGCGCAGATATTTTGGCTGTTTGCTATCCAGTTCGTATGCATTTTTATTATGAACTCGCGTTGGGCGTTCCCGCAGTTATTATGATGTGGTGGGTTCACTTTCGTCATCCTGAACGCAAGGTGATGACAAAATGGGTTCATCGACTGACACGTCATATCACGCTCTTGGATGTTATCGCGCAAGTAAGTTTAGGCGTATATTATGTTATACAACAGCATGGGCGGTTTGAATGGTTTAATGGCATGTCGTTGCTATTTTTATTATGGATGATGTTATACGTCTGTAATAGTCGTCGGCTCAAGGCTTGTTTTGAGCCGCAAGATAAGAATAAAGCAATCTCACCGAAAGGTGACGGATGGTAAATAATAAGAAATTAAGGGCAATATATTATGTCGCAACCTCAATCTGCAATAGTGCCTGAAGCCGGCCCTTTTGCTTTATACGCTATGTTTAATGTGGCGAATGGTCGTCATCAGAAGGTACTGCAAACGTTGCAGTCTATTCCTGCATTGGTTGATGATATTAATCAGCAGCAGCCAGACGCTCAATTGGTAGTAAGCGTGTCATTTTCACGCCAATTCTGGCAACACCTCGACGCACCTATGCCAGATGAATTGATTGATTTTCCAGAGTTAGGGCAAGGCAAAGTCGTTGCTCCAAGTACGGCAATGGATTTCTTAATCCACGGCCATTCCCAGCGTCATGATTTACTGTTTTACCTCTTGCGTCGGTGCTTAGAGCAAATGGCGGATGATATTACTGTTGTGGATGAGGTCTATGGTTTTCGCTATCTTGATTCTCGGGATATGACAGGATTTATTGATGGTACTGAAAATCCAGAAGGTAACGAACGCCATGACATTGCGGTGATTGCGGATGGCCCACTTGCGGGCGGCAGCTATGTGATGGTTCAGCGTTATGAACATGAACTACCAGCGTGGTCTCGCTTGAATATCTCCGCGCAAGAGAAAGTGATTGGTCGTACAAAAGTGGACTCAGTGGAGTTAGATAACGTACCCGCCGCCTCTCATGTTGGACGAGTAGACATTAAAGAAAATGGCCAAGGGCTTAAAATCGTTCGTCACAGTTTGCCTTATGGAACAGCAACTGGGGCTCATGGTTTATTGTTCGTCGCCTACTGTCATACGCTGCATAACTTTCAAGTATTGTTAGACAGTATGTATGGCCATAGTGATAATAAAACGGATCAGCTTTTACGATTTACTAACGCCAAAACGGGGGCGTATTTATTCGCCCCTTCATTGCAGACATTACAGCAATTGGTGGTTAAATCCACACAGTGATATGGAAAAATAAAAAAAGGGCATATGCCCTTTTTTTTTATTGACTCAATAAGTTAAGTGCAGTTTGTGGCATTTGTTTCGCTTGAGCTAAAATGGCACTTGCGGCTTTTGAACGAATTTGTGACTGCGTTAATGACGTCGCTTCTTTCGCAAAGTCGGTATCCTTCAATCGACTGTTAGAGACCGTAATGTTTTGGTTAACATTAGTGAGGTTGTCAATCGCATGAGTCAGACGATTTTGCAGTGCCCCTAAACTAGAACGACTATCACCAACATACTTTAATGCTGAATCAACAACACCTATCGCCTGTTGGGCTCCTCCCACCGTTGATATATCCATGGTATCAACGGTAACGTCTTTTTGAGCTTGAAAGTTTAACGCTTGCGCTAGAGAGCCGGTTACCGAAATACTCCCCACGTGCTGACTTTTACCTGTGAATAATTGAAGTTGTCCGTGCTCATTGACAGATGCCGCGACTTTGTCATCGGTTTTCCCGTTGATATAGGTGGCGAGCTCTTCAATATTATCTCCCACTTTTGCGGCGATATTGATGGCGGGGTTATTTTGACCGGAAAAGTGTATTGTCAGTGCATTCGCATCTTGGGCAACGTGCCAATTATCGGTGACTTTCGTTTGTGCTTGTAAGGTGGTGCCACCCATCATCTCATCGTCACTGCGCATATTATGCAATGTTAAATGGACGGCGGAACCACTATCGGTTCCGATCTGAAATGACTTAGTACCATAACGACCATTTAATAACTTATCACCTGCAAACGCCGTAGACTCAGCAATACTATTCACCTCTTTATTCAGAGATAGCACTTCATGTTGCAGGGTTGCTCGGTCGTCATCCGAGTTCACACCATTGGCAGCTTGTAGTGCTAATGTGCGCATTTTTTGCAGTAAATCATTGGTTTCTGACATGGCGCCATCTGCGGTTTGAATAACCGATATCCCGTTGTTGGCATTGTGTATGGCTCGGTCAAGTCCACGGCTTTGTGATGATAGACGATTTGAAAGTTGTAATGCGGCACCGTCGTCTTTCGCACTAGAGAGGCGAGAGCCTGAAGCGAGATGGGTCATTGCTGATTCTTGATTCTTTGTCGTTTTGCCAAGCTGATGTCTAGCATTTAGGGCAGCAACATTACTGCGAATACTGATGGTCACAATGAACTCCAATGAATATAAAAAGAAACGACGCAAATTAATAGCGTACGTAATGTGGTAATGGTAACGGAGTTAGGCGAGTTTTCTTTAGTAAAAAAGTGATAAAAATTAATATTTAAGTCATTTTGTATTAAAAGTGAGAATATATTTGAAGGTTTTTATGCAAATTATTGTTTATTAAAGGGTGTAAGGTTAAATTTTTGCTATAAATATTGATATTTAATTGGGTTAATTGTATTTATTGCCCATTAAAATAGTGGTTATTTATCAAACAATGAATCATATGTGAATTATTTTATATTATGTTTTTATCTTTATGATATGTATCGTTTTACGTGACCATTTTTTAAAGTTAACTAACTAGCATGGGCGTACGGATTGGCTATTACGATTGTGCTAAAGAAATGAGGTGACGATACGATATAGACAGTATGTAAAGTTGATAAGGTGGCGTTGCTTGATGGCTATAACAGTAAATACCAATGTGTCAGCGCTGGTTGCGCAGCGCCATCTTACCTCTGCAACAAATTTGCTGAATCAATCATTAGAGCGATTGTCGTCGGGCAGTCGCATCAATCATGCAAAAGATGATGCCGCTGGGTTACAAATATCCAATCGCTTAAAAACGCAGATGAATGGAATGGACGTCGCGGTGCGTAATGCGAATGATGGTATTTCGATCATGCAAACAGCAGAAGGTGCGATGAGTGAGTCGACTAACATTTTGCAGCGTATGCGCGATTTGTCGTTGCAGGCTGCTAATGGCGCGAATAGCCAAACTGATCGTGATGCCTTACAAGAAGAATTACGCGCTTTAAATGACGAAATGAATCGAATTGCGGAAACCACGTCGTTCGGTGGAAGAAAATTGCTCAATGGTCAGTTTGGGCAAGCTGCTTTTCAGATTGGCGCCAGTAGCGGTGAGGCGGTGCAATTGAGCCTAGATAATTTACGCACTGATTCGCTAGGCATGGGCGGTTTTGAGTATCGTTCGCAATATCAAGCAGATCACACCTGGACTGTTGGCTCTCAAGGCAATCAGCTCAACGTGGAATACATCGATAACAACGGCAAGGCAAAAACCGTCAATATTACAGCCAAAGCTGGCGATGATATTGAAGAGCTTGCGTCTTATATCAACGGACAGACCCATGATGTGTCTGCGTCGGTAAACGAGAAAGGTCAGTTACAGATCTTTATGGCAGGACAGAAAACGTCAGGCACAATATCTTTTAATGGATCATTAGCTGAGCAGTTACAAATGAATACGGTAGGTTATCGAGCCGTTGACGGATTAGATATCTCTTCTATTGGAGGGGCTCAGATGGCCGTTGCTGTTGTTGATACGGCGTTAGAGTTTGTCGATAAACATCGTGCCCATTTAGGTGCATTGCAGAATCGTTTTGGTCATGCCATTAGCAACTTAGAGAATATCCATGAGAATCTAGCGGTATCAAATAGCCGGATTCGAGATACGGATTACGCCAAAGAAACGACTCGCCTTGTTAAACAACAAATACTCCAGCAAGTAGGCACCAGTGTACTTGCTCAGGCAAAACGGCAACCCAATATTATTCTTTCTTTGCTGACTAATTAAGCTGAAACCTGATTGTATCGACAGGTGATGAGACCGCTTTAACGAAATATCACACTGAATGCGCTTTTTTGTAATAACACGCATGTTTATCCTTTATCTTAAACATTTTTGTATAAATCATAGAAAAAAAATTAAAGGTTTAAAATTTCATGCCGTTATAAACAGTAACTTTGAGAGAACTACTTGGTTTTCCGAGACGTCGGAAACCTGCACTACCGGAAAATCAATTGGAGATACCACCATGGCAGTAAATGTAAATACTAATGTGTCAGCGATGACTGCACAACGTTACTTAAATCAAGCAAACAGCTCACAACAAACTTCTATGGAGCGTTTGTCTTCAGGTTCTAGAATCAACAGCGCAAAAGATGATGCTGCGGGTCTTCAAATTTCTAACCGTTTGACATCGCAAAGCCGTGGCTTAGATGTTGCGGTTCGCAACGCTAACGATGGCATTTCGATTGCTCAAACCGCTGAAGGGGCAATGAACGAGACCACTAACATTCTACAACGTATGCGTGATCTGTCTTTGCAATCATCGAACGGTTCGAACTCAAAAGACGACCGAGTGGCCATTCAAGAAGAAGTGACTGCTCTGAACGATGAATTGAATCGTGTAGCAGAAACCACATCATTTGGTGGTAACAAGTTGCTTAACGGAACCTATGGCACCAAGTCTTTCCAAATCGGTTCAGGCAGTGGTGAAGCGGTAATGCTGAACTTAAAAGATATGCGTAGTGACAACAACGCAATGGGTGGCACCGCTTTCCAAGCAGCTAACCCAAAAGATAAAAACTGGCAAGTTCAGAGCACGGCAAACGATTTAGCTATTAATTACACCGATAAGAAAGGTGATGCGCAAACCATTAGCATTAATGCTAAATCGGGCGACGATATTGAAGAGTTAGCGACTTATATCAACGGCCAAACTGATGCGGTTCAAGCTTCTGTTGATGATGAAGGCAAGCTACAAATTTTTGCTGGTGAAAACAAAGTGAACGGTGATGTGACGTTTGCTGGTGGACTGGCGGATGAGCTGGGTTTCCAACCCGGTAATAAAGTGACGGTTGATGACATCGATGTGACTTCTGTGGGTGGTTCACAAGAAGCGGTAGGTATCATTGACTCTGCGTTGAAATATGTCGATTCACAACGTGCTGACTTAGGTGCTTTCCAAAACCGCTTTGGCCACGCGATTAATAACTTGGATAACATTAACGAAAACGTGAATGCGTCTCGTAGCCGTATCGAAGATACCGATTTCGCGAAAGAGACAACAGCATTGACAAAAGCGCAAATTTTGTCAAAAGCATCAAGTTCTATCTTGGCTCAAGCAAAACAAGCACCACAGGCTGCACTCAGCTTGCTTGGCTAAACATCGCTTATTTTCTACAAAATCCAGCTTCGGCTGGATTTTTTTTGCATTATATTTTGATCATATTCACGTTTTGAATGAGTTTTAGGATAGTTCATATAATTTATTTAAAGTTTTTACTGTGTAGGCCGTTATAAGTGACGAGAGAAATGAGATGTGCCGGAGAGAGGTGAGAGACTCAAAGGCGCATCAACTGTCCGATACAGGAGATCACAATATGGCTATAAACGTTAATTCAAACGTGGCTGCGATGACTGCTCAGCGTTATTTAAATAATTCCGCTGACAGTGCTCAGAAGTCGATGGAGCGGTTGTCATCAGGGTATCGCATTAACAGTGCGAAAGATGATGCGGCCGGTTTACAAATTTCAAACCGCTTAACCTCACAAAGTCGTGGTTTGGATATGGCGGTCCGAAACGCAAATGATGGTATTTCTATCGCTCAAACTGCCGAAGGCGCAATGAGTGAAAGTACCAACATTTTGCAACGTATGCGAGACCTCGCACTACAATCATCCAATGGTTCTAACTCCAGCGCAGAACGCGGTGCGATCCAAGAAGAAGTATCAGCATTAAATGACGAATTTAATCGTATCGCTGAAACCACTTCATTTGGTGGTAATCGTTTACTGAATGGTAAATTCGGAAGTCAATCTTTTCAAATCGGGGCCGATTCTGGTGAAGCGGTAAAGCTGAGTATTGCGGATCTACGTTCTGATAGTCAGGAGATGGGCGGAGTTGCTTACCGTGCGCAAACAGGGGTTGCGGATGACTGGACCGTCGCAACGGATACGCGTGATATTTCCTTTAGCTATACCACCAAAGGTGGTGAAGCAAAAGAGGTGAATGTCCAGGCGAAAGCTGGTGATGATATTCAAGAACTTGCCACGTTTATTAACGGGCAAACCGACGATCTTAATGCGTCAGTTGATGAAGACGGCAAGATGCAATTATTTGCGTCTGCGCAGAAAGTACAAGGAGATGTCACTGTTGGTGGTAACTTAGGAACCCAACTTGGGTTTGGCGCGGGTCAAGCGCGCACCATTAACGATGTTAATGTTTCAACCGTTGGTGGTTCTCAAGAAGCAGTTGCGGTGATTGATAGTGCGTTAAAAGCCGTCGATAGTCATCGCGCGTCATTAGGTGCTTTTCAAAACCGTTTTGGTCATGCGATCAGTAACCTAGAGAACATCAATGAAAACGTTAATGCGTCACGTAGCCGCATTAAAGATACAGATTATGCTAAAGAAACCACCGCGTTGACTAAGGCACAAATCTTGCAAAAAGCTAGTACCTCGGTGTTAGCACAAGCGAAGCAGTCACCATCTGCAGCTCTTAGTTTATTAGGCTAAACTAGTAAACGAGCTTCGTAGGTGACGGCTTTGTGTGTTACCTATAAGGTGGAAGGGAGAATGTTATGGAAGTATCATCCAATGCATCGAACATCCAGCCTTACGGCTCCAATAATGGCATTAAACTTGCTTCAGATAATGATAGCGTAAAGCGTGTTTCTACACTGAAGGGGGAGAGTTCGTCGGCCGGGAGTTCAGCCATTCATTTGACTGAACAAATTTCTGACCAAATGAAAGAAAGGCAACAGCGTACCGCGCAAGCCATCTCTGAGATGTCCAATACACAGGCACGGATCACAGATGAACAGCGCGCTGTCATGGCAGAGCAGATCAATGATTTTGTGAAGTCGATGAATAAAGATCTTTCTTTCAAAATGGATAAGGAATCTGGACGAGAAGTCGTGACGATTTATGAAGCCTCTACGGGGGATGTGATTCGTCAGATACCGGAAGAAGAAATGCTAGTTGTGTTACGCCGCTTAGCCAAAGAGCAAGACCATAAGTCAGGTCTGGTGAATGCTAAAGTTTGATAGTTTTTGAGGTGATTCAATGAGTGTCGGCCCTCTGGGTATGAATGGTGGCATGGACATTAATTCCATGGTCCAAAAGATCGTCAGTTCTGAACGTGTGCCGAAACAAAAGCGCATCGATAACGAACGTGCCGATGTTAATGCCAGCATTAGTGCTTATGGCCGCCTCAAAGAATCACTGGATTCGATGAAAAATCTAATGTCAGATTTCCGTTTCAACAAAGTTTTTGCTGCGCGGAAAGTTGATGTGACTGATGATTCAGCGGTAATCGCAAAAGCATCAACGAATGCCATTGCTGGCAAGTATTCCGTCGATGTATTGCAACTTGCCCAAAGCCATAAGTTGGCATCAACTCCGTTTGATGACAGACAAAAATTTGGTCCGGGCAAGTTGCATGTTTCAATGGGTAATCGTTCTTTTGATGTGAACGTGTCCTCATATTCCAAAATCAATGATGTTGTGCGCGGCATTAACGGAGCGAAATCCAACCCTGGAGTTCGTGCGGCTGTCATAAAAGATAGCAATGGACCCCGCATCGTCATCGCTGCCAACCAAACCGGTAAAGATTCTTCACTGAGTATTAGTGTGGATGCCAAACCCGGTGATGCACTCAACCAACTCGCATTTAAAACCTTAGCCGATCGTGTTAAAGATTTAGAGTCAGCTCGTGCCGAGGCTCAAGAGATTTTGCAGCCATTGACGCCGAAGCAGCAAGAAGTTGCTAGCAAAGTTGCACAAAAAATCGAAAGTGCCGCTCGTAAGGTTGACCAAGAAACCGCTGATGCCAATGAAAACTCAGCGAATACACCATTAACTAGCTCCGGCAAAACTGCGCAGCCTTACGTTAAACCACAAGATCGCATTCCAGGTTGGACCGAGACGGCCTCTGGCACGCTGTTGGATTCGTACGAAGAGCCGCAGCCCGAGTTAGATTCAAACGCGCAAGCGAAGTCATCACAGGTACCTGGTTGGTCGAATACCGCCTCTGGAACCTTGTATGATTCCTATGTCACTCCAGAAGAAGCGGAAAAGAAACTGACCGCACTTCGTCAAGATGAAGAGCGTGACATTTCCCAAGCAGTTAAAAGCGGCAATATGACGCCGGAAGAGGCAAAAGCGGCGATCCGAGCGCAAATGTCTCCTGAAGAAAAACAGCAAGCCGATAAAATCGATCAGGCACAAAAAAATCTTCAAGCAGCGCAAGCAGAATTCGATAATTACAATGGATTAACTCAAGTCCAAACAGCACAGGATTCTAAAGTGATCTTAGATGGGGTTGCCACATTGAGTAGCAACAACAACGTGATAGAAGATGCGATCGAAGGTGTTGATTTAACGCTAAAAGCGAAAACCGATCCAAACGCTCGTCCACCAGAAATTGATGTTGAATACGACAGAGAGACGGTGAGTCAGTACTTAGAAAAATTCGTGAATGCGTACAATCAATTTCATCAAGTCAATAAAGAACTTGGTAGCGTCGACCCACGAACAGGCCGAGCAGGGCCACTTGCTGGGGAAAGCATCACTCGCAGTGCGGAATCACGGCTAAAATCGGTCTTCTCAACGCCGATTGAGGGCGCGCCTAAGGAAATGAATTCGTTGTCTTCGCTAGGTATTACGACAACACGCCAAGGTGGATTAGAACTCAATCGTGAAGTCTTGAATCGCCAATTGGTGAATAATTTTGATAAATTGAAAGGTTTTTTTGGCGGGCGAGATGGGTTTGCAGATCGCATTCAAGATGCCATACAAAGTGTCACTGGGGTGACCGGGGCCATTCGTACACGCGAAAAAAGTTTAACGGAAGAAAATCGCCGTTTACAAGATGATCAAGCAACATTAGACCGCCGCATGGATCAGCTCAAAACTCGAACTCATGCCAAATTTGAAGCGATGCAGGATGCCACCAGTAAAATGCAATCTCAGTTAACTGGCATGATGAATGCATTAGGATAGGTTGATGGATAGTCGCATACAAGAACTTTGTGATCTAGATCACTTATTGGAGCAAAGCTTAAAGCAGGATGAAATTAACGCTTCAGAAGTTTTGCGACTCGTCGATAAAAGAGAGTGGTTATTGCAGGATTTATTGCCCTATGTGACCGAGAACATTGAGCTGGCCCAATCTTCACAGTGGCAGCAAGCAGTGATTAATACACGACATCTTGTTGAACAAATGCAATCAGAGACGTCAGCGATAGGCAAGCAGTTGAAAAAATATCGTCACGGCAGTCAATCCGTTCAGCAATACAAAAAGTTTCTATAAAGAGGAAGACTATGCGTGGTTCTTTACAGGCGTACAAAAAAGTATCAGTGGATAGCCAGCTCAGCGCGGCCTCACCGCACAAAGTCGTGCAAATGTTAATGGCTGGAGCAATTGAGCGTCTTATCCAAGGTAAAGCAGCGATGCAGCAACATAATATCGCAGTGAAAGGCGAGCGTTTAGGTAAAGCGTTAGATATCATCATCAGCTTACGTGGCTGCTTGTCGATGGATGATGGTGGCGACATTGCTCAAAATCTCGATCAGTTATATGAGTTCTTGATCACACAAATTACCACTTCAAATCAACTTAACCAACCTGAGTTATTGGATGATGCGATTGAAATTATCCGTGAGATAAAATCAGCTTGGGATCAAATCCCAGCGGAGTATCACAATTTAACCGCTCATCAAGTGGGTGCAT
>JBQGON010000098.1:0-13153 GCA_052087065.1 Vibrio sp.
CCCGCGTCCGCCGCGAAGAACGGCAGTTATCAAGATTATGTGCTGGGCCATGGTGACGATGGCATCGAGAAGTCTGCAAATTGGGCGTCTGATATTACCGGCATTCCTACTGTTCGTATTCAACAATTGGCGCGAGAGATCTGCAGTGCCAAAGCGGCATTTATTTGTCAAGGTTGGGGGCCACAACGCCATGGTAATGGCGAGCAAACCGCACGTGCTATCCAGATCCTGCCGATTATTGCCAACCAATTTGGCCGACTAGGAACGAACAATGGCAACTGGCCGGAAGCCGTTGCTTATAACGTGCCTTATTTACCGACTGGTGAAAATAAGGTCGACATAAAAATCCCGCTCTATTCTTGGACCGATGCGATTGCTCATCCCGAGTCGATCACTGATAAAACCCATGATTTACAAGGTGCCGAAAAGCTGAATGTCGGCATAAAAATGATCGTCAACCAGGCGGGTAATGTTTTAGCCAATCAACATGGTGACTTGATTCGGACACGACGGATTCTGGAAGACGACTCCCAGTGTGAAACCATTGTGGTTATTGATAATCATATGACGGCTACGGCGAAGTTTGCTGATATTTTACTTCCAGAAAAACGACCTATTTAGAGGCCAGTGATTTGGTGGGTAATAGCTACGCATCGGGGTCGAATCAATACATGATTTCGATGGAAAACACTATTACGCCGCTATGGGAGTGCCGCAGCACTTATGATATTTGTGCCGACATCGCCGAGCATTTAGGCATGAAAGCGGCCTTTACCGAAGGGCGCACCCAAACCGATTGGATGGAACATAATTACAACATCGTGCGCAAAGATCGTCCACATTTACCGCCGTTTAAAGAGGTTCGTGGAACTGGCATTGTTGACCAGTTTCGTTCTCCCGAGGCTGATATGCCCGTCATGGCCGATTTCTATCGCGATCCTGAGGCGAATCCGTTAACTACGCCTTCAGGTAAAGTAGAAATATATTCGGCAGCATTACAAAATCTGCAAGATACATGGATTTTGCCAAAAGGGGATCGTATCCCTGCTGTCCCTGAGTTCTTAACCGTGCCTGACACCCCTTGGGATAAACCATTGGCGAAAAAATACCCATTGCAACTGACAGGGTTTCATACGAAAGGCCATACCCATTCCACTTATGCCAGTGTTGGCGTACTCAAAGAAGCCGTTCCCAATCAGGTCTGGCTAAACCCTTTGGACGCCCAAGAACGCGGTATTGGCAATAACGATTTAGTCAAAATTTATAACGACCGAGGAACCGTCATGATAGAAGCCAAAGTCACCCACCGTATTTTGCCTGGCGTTGCAGCCATGCCGGAAGGCGCTTGGTCAGTGATCAAAAATGGTATCGATATTGGCGGTTGTATTAATTCGATTACCAGTCATCGCTTGTCACCTTTGGCGAAAGGTAATCCACAACATACAAACTTGGTAGAGATTGAGAAGGCGTAGGAATATGAAGCAATTAGGATTTTATATTGACACCTCACGTTGTTCTGGCTGTAAAACCTGTCAGGTGAGTTGCAAAGATAGAAACGACCTCGATGTTGGGCGTAAATTCCGTCGTGTGTATGAATTCGGCGGGGGTGCATGGCAAAAAGACGGGAACGCGTGGCAACACAACACATTCTCTTATTACGCCTCTATCGCCTGTAATCATTGCGACAAACCGACGTGTGTCGAAGGATGTCCGACCGGTGCGATGCACAAACGCGAAGAAGACGGCATTGTTTTGGTCGATCAGGACCTGTGTATTGGATGTCGATACTGCGAAATGCGTTGCCCTTACGGTGCTCCGCAATTTGATGCAGAGAAGGGCGTGATGTCTAAATGCGATTTTTGCTTATCGCGCTTGCAAGCTGGATTAAACCCAGCCTGTGTCGACTCCTGCCCGCAACGTGCCATTGAGTACGGCCCTATTGATGAGCTGCGCGCTAAATATGGGACATGTGCTGAAATAGCACCGCTACCTAGTGCCGGATTTACCGAGCCTAATTTAGTTATCAAGCCACATCCCAATTCGGTTTCTATCCAAGATCAACAGTCCGGGAGTTTGCAAAACCCTAAGGAAGTGAAACATGCATGAATTACCTCTTGTCTTTTTTACTGTATTAGCGCAAGCCTCGGTAGGTCTGTTATTAATTGGAGCCATTAATCAATGGACCCATAAGTCCGTCAAGTCCTCAAACGTGTCTTGGCAATTGACTTTGGTCGCGTTACTTTTGGTTTGTCTTGCTGGTGTGTGTGCGATTTTTCACTTAGGGAAACCGTTTAGAGCGATTAATGCACTATTTGGGGTGGGCCGTTCCCCCATGAGTAATGAGATTTTTGTTTGCGGTATTTATGGTGGATTATTGGCGTTGAATTTAGCGTTACTACAATGGCGTGCTAAATTAACGCTTTGGATTACTGCCTCGCGTATCGCGGCGGTTGTCGCGGGCATTGTACTTATAGCCTTGATCCCGACAGTCTATACACTGGAAACTATTGCACCGTGGGACACCTCGTTTACCGCATTACAGATGGTGTTAGCGGCACTTACGATTGGCGGGGCGTTAGCGCTTATTTGGTTGCCGAATCGAATGAATCTCGTCATTACAAGTGTTGCAGTCATCGCTGGACTGTTGAGTACGCCGAGTTATCTGGTCTATTTGAGTTCCACCGTTCCAGAAATATTGCAGCAAACGGTGATGTTTTTTGATGTGAAATTCGCACTCTATGGTGTCGCACTGGTGACCGCGGTCATCGGCTATAAAACACAACGATTGCCCGTTGCTATCGGTGCAAGCTGTGTGTTTATTATTGCTGAGCTTGCCGGGCGAATTGCGTTTTATAACCTGTGGTCGATCACCATGTGATTGGACAAGTATGCGATAGGCTCCTTTTTAGGAGCCTTTTTTATGCTGGCAGGTGTTGAATCAGCCTTGCGTATTATTAACCCTAAATTTTGTCTGTGTTTTATTGGCGCAACTTGCGCTATGCTGCGCCGCGAAATTAACATTGAGCTCTGGATTTACGCTCCAGCCCGCTAAATAGGAAATAACATGACAAAATACGTTGTATGCGCTCTGTACAAATTTGTACGCCTTGAAGACTATGTTGAACTGCGCGAGCCATTAATGGCCGTACTAGAGCAGCATGATATCCGTGGTACTTTGCTACTGGCGAGCGAAGGAATTAATGGAACGGTTGCTGCTCCCCGAGCAAGCATTGATGCGCTACTGGCATGGTTTAAACAAGATGCGCGTTTAGCGGATGTGGTGTATAAGGAATCGTTCGATAGCGAGCAACCTTTTCAACGCACCAAAGTAAAATTGAAAAAAGAAATTGTTACGCTTGGGGTTGAGGGGATTGACCCTCGCAACGTCGTCGGCACCTACGTGAAACCGACGGAATGGAATGATGTCATCTCTGATCCAGAAGTATTGGTGATTGATACTCGAAACGATTACGAAATTGAAATCGGTACCTTCAAAAACGCGGTCAATCCTAAAACGGATACCTTCCGTGAATTACCAGAATACGTTGCAGAAAATTTAGACCCAGAGAAACATAAGAAAGTGGCGATGTTCTGTACCGGCGGTATTCGCTGTGAAAAGTCAACCGCTTACCTGAAAGAACAAGGATTTGATGAGGTGTATCATCTTGAAGGCGGCATCTTGAAATATTTAGAAGAAGTCCCACAAGAAGACAGCTTATGGGAAGGCGACTGCTATGTTTTTGATGGTCGTGTTGCGGTCAATCATGATTTAGAAAAAAGTCATTACGATATGTGTAATGCGTGTCGCATGCCAATTACACCAGAAGATATGGCGTCTGATGCATTCGAACAAGGGGTCAGCTGTCCGAAATGTATTGATACGCATACTGAAGCACAAAAAAGTCGTTTTCGTGAGCGAGAGAAGCAAGTTCAGCTAGCGCGTCAACGTGGCGAAGATCATATTGGTGGTGATGCAGATAAAATCATTGAGCAGCGCCGCCTTGAAAAATTGAAATTTAAAGAGCAACAGCGTAAATCGACCCAATAAAATACGTGGTTGAATGATAGAAAGACAATCCTCTTGCTCTCATGCAAGAGGATTTTTTTATCTATGTTGCGTCGATAAGCGTAATGAAAGATTACGTTTTTGCGTATACTTTTTATCCTCCTGTCTTATGGCGTTACGATATAATTGCCCGCTGAATGAGGCCGCTATCTAACTAACCGGTTGTCTTGTCGTTACTTTTTAGGAGGGGGAGAATGTTTGAAATCGCATATCGCTTGGTGAGTAGTAAAGAATCTGTTCTGACGATTCTCGTGCCATCCCTGTTGTACTTTTTGGCTTATCACGAGCTCGGTCTTATCGATGCCATTGTTATATGCGCTATTTATGGCATTGCTGTGACGTTTATGAATCGTCAGTTAGGTATGATTTCATTGGCTTTTGCGCTATCAGGGATCGTTGAAGTTGTCATTATCGAGGTCTTGCCACCCACTGCGGTGGTTGAGGCGGTGCAATATAAAGTGATATTGAGTGCCATTAGTACTGCCGTGGTGTTTTTCATCTTTGCTTTAGCGAGAAAACCAATCCCTATGCTGATGGCGGAAATATCGTTTCCAAAATTACAGAGTAAGCGATTACTGACAGGCGAACTCAGTCTGGGTAAATGGCAACAGGTGAATAGCGTTTGGATAGTGGGCTATTTATTAAAATGTGTTGTGTTTTTAAGCCATAGCCATTTATCTCAGCAGCAGTTAGCCACCTATACCTTAGTGTTCGGCTGGCCTTTATACGTTGTGCTTATTTTTGTGTCGATCTGGATCATTAAAAGCCGACATCAGGCTCAAGAGAGCCATTAGTCCTCCTTATGGCAAGGGATTTGAAAAGTACACCGTAGATGCGTTACGGTAGTTGAACATACACAGACCAAGAGATAGGAAAACCGCCATGCCAAACAGCAATGACGCGCAGCGAATGAGTGAACATGTGGTCTACGAAGTTGGGGGCATTCTCTATGAAGGATTTTGGAGTAAGGTGGCTGATAACGCGCCGCTTGTGCTGCTAGTTCATGCTTGGGGTGGGTTAACCGAATATGAAAAGACTCGAGCCTCAATGCTCAGTGATTTAGGTTACAATGTGTTTGCACTCGATTTATTTGGGCAAGGCGTTCGCCCGACTGAAATAGCAGAAAAACGCCAGCATATGCAGGCTCTCTATCGTAATCGTGACAAGCTTCGTTTGCTGATGAATGCGGGTAAAAATACCGCCAGCGAGCTCGGTGGTGATACCGAAAACATGGTCGTGATGGGTTATTGCTTTGGTGGCGCAGCGGTATTAGAAATGGCACGCGCCGGTGTGGATGCAAGGGGGGTTGTTTCTTTCCATGGCGCGCTTGCGACACCGGAAGAACAAGATTACGCGGCAACTACAGCGCCGATCCTCATTTTCCATGGTTGTGAAGATACGATCGTGCCGATGAGTGATGTTGAGCAATTGACTCAACAACTTGAGTCTCATCATGTCCCTCATGAAATCATCACCTTTGGCGGCGCACCGCATGCTTTCACAGTGTTTGATACGGAAAACTACCATAAAGAGGCTGATGAACAGTCTTGGCACCGCTTTATTGATTTTTTAGCTGAGCGTACTCAGTAAGTCGTATGGGAAGGAATACAACGCCATCAGCTGGCGTTGTATTCCGATTAGAGACTTGCAATGTTCTAATGGCAGTGTTTAATCATCAAGATACACGACAAGCAAATCAGCCTTGACGTTATTGACAAGTTTAGGGGCTGAACTGAACATGCGGCTCATCAAAGAATGATGGTGACCACAGACGACGAGATCAAAGTCTTGATGCTCAACTAACCCCTCGATTTTCATATGTAAATCGCCCAATACTACCAAGGTCTCAGTAATCGGATAATCACAAGATTCAGCCAAATCTTGCAATTTTTGGGTCAAACGTTTTTCTTCTTCTTTTTCCTTAACAACGTGGTTTTCATCGACGAAAACGATTGAGAGTTGACTGTTCGTTGGTCTTGCTTGGGCGATGGCTTTATCGACCAGTTTTTTGCTGGCATCGGATAAGTCTACGGCCACAAGGATGTGTTGATAGCTCATGTTGTAGTCTCCTTTAAGAAGATGGACCAGAGTTTAGTCTAGCAGTTCACCATAAGAATTCTGTGCGAAGTCGTTTGTTCTAGCACATTTTATTAGGAAAAATCCCGAGAGTTAAGTCATTAGATGCGTTGCATATGAGTATGGTTGGGCTATAGTGATGTCGCTTCATTACTAACAAATGCTGAAGTCAAACCGAACACGGAGAGTTTAATGAACACAAACGTTAATCTGCAAAAGAGTATGAGTGAGGCGGTTGCCTCGGTCAAAGACACCAACCCGATGGTCGGCTCGGTGACCAATTCAGTGACGATAAACTTGGTGGCTAACGCGCAGTTAGCGGTGGGTGGATCGGCTGCGATGGTCTATCTAGCAGATGAAGCGGTGGCTATTGCTCAAACGGGTGACGCTTCCTATCTTAATTTTGGTACTATCGAGCCCTTTTATGCTCAGACGTTTCCGCAAATGGCACAGGCATTGTGTGCGTCTCAAAAGCCATGGGTGATTGACCCGGTTGGGATTGGTATTGGGGAGCTGCGAACACACTTGTTGGCCGAGTTTAAAGCATATAAACCGAGTATTATTCGTGGCAATGCCTCGGAGATCATGGCCTTGGCGGCGTTATGGAATTTGGACAGCGGTCGTGTTCAAGCGAACGTTCGTGGGGTGGACTCTCGTGATGGCGTTGAGGATGCGCGCATTGCGGCTATTGCGTTAGCACGGTGGACCGGAGGCGCGGTAGCGGTTTCTGGTGAGCGTGATCTCATCACTGATGGTAATTACCTTGTCCGTTCCTCAGGAGGATCGCATTTTATGAGTAAAATCACTGGGGCAGGGTGTTCGTTAGGTGGAGTTATGACTGTTTATGCGACATCGACAACCCCATTTATTGCTGCGGTAACGGGGGCGACTGTGTATAACCTTGCGGGTCGGCGAGCCGCTGAGGGCGCGCAAGGGCCAGCGAGTTTTCAAGAACGTTTTCTCGATAATCTTTATCAAGCAACGGCACACGATATTGCCGCGCAACCATTAGAAATAGAGGAGCTAGTACAGTGAATACATTAATCTCCGTGGCGATTGCCCCTTTTGGTCAAGGTGACGAGTTGGCCGAGTATGTCGCTCAAGTCATCAAAGTGATTCAAAACTCAGGCTTATCCTACCAAATGAACTCTATGTTTACCGAGATTGAAGGGCCTTGGGATGACGTAATGCAAACCGTCAAAGAGGCGACGTTTGTATTAGCAGAACAAGGTATTCGTACCGAAGTTGTCCTCAAAGCCGATATTCGTCCGGGTCGCACGCAAACCATGACGCGTAAAGTGGCGAGCGTTAATCGAATTTTAAATGAGCAAGGGGCAAGTGATGCGAAGTAAACTCGATATCTCGGCCTATTTGGTCATCGGTCCAGAAAATACTCTGGGACGCCCCGTGGCTGAGATTGTGTCGCAAGCCATTGCTTCAGGCTTTACGTGTGTGCAAATTCGCTCGAAAGTCGCATCCGCCCGCGAAATGATTGCGCTGACTCGACAAGCCGCTGATGTTATTGCGATTGCGCAAAAGTCTCATGCGGTTGCTTTATTAGTCGATGATCGTTTGGATGTAGTACTGGCGGCACGCCAGCAAGGCATTAAAGTCGATGGTATTCATGTGGGACAATCCGATATACCAGTTGAGGTTTGTCGGCATTATCTCGGTCCTGATGCCATTGTGGGATTATCGGCACGCACTCAGTCATTATCGGAGTATGTGCAAGAAACCGATGTTAGCGATATTGATTATTTTGGTGCGGGACCATTACATGAGACTGAGACAAAGCCTGACTGTGGTTTAGATACTGATGGGCGAGTGATGACGCGTAGTTTCGATGATATCGCGGCGCTTGCTGCATTAAGTCCGATCCCGGTTGTAGTGGGCGGCGGTGTAAAAAGTGCTGACATTGCTGCGTTGGCTCAAACGGGTATTGATGGTTTTTTTGTTGTATCTGCGGTAACGGCGGCTGACAATCCAAGTTCCGCTGCACGTGAACTTACGACATTATGGCGATGTCATGCACAGCATCAAAGGAGCAAACAGTGAATCAAGTTCATCCCTCTAAGCTGCGAAATAGCAAGTGGACGGCGGTAAAACCTAAAAATAAAGAGAAGCATTTTTTGGTGACCGAGGTCGAATATGACGAAAATGGGAGAGTCATTGACTGCGTATTAGAAGCCATCTTGTCCAAGCAAGAATATGCCATTAATTGGCAAGATCTTAAAAATAGCGATATGTGGAAACAGGGTTGGGTATAAACCTCTCTTATAAAAAAGGCCTCAGAATGAGGCCTTTTCAGATCTTAGTGGTAACTAGTCTTTTTTAAGTGATGCGGTAAATGTGCCACTCGGTGTTACCGGCAAATACTTTTTATAGAAGTTGAGGTAATGCTGCTCTGGGTGTAAGTCTTTGAATAGCGATGGGTATAGCGCTTTGGCAAAGAATTGAAACGCAGAGGCGTCTGTAATGGAACGAGAAATATAGTGGTAAATACCATAGATACGGTCGTTTTTCACCGCAGGCAAGCTTGACCAACCCATACGCTGTTTGTAGCCAGCAAGGCGTTGGCGTGCAGTCTTACGAGAAATACCTTCACCCATTAATATCGATTTATCGTTCTTACCAAATTCAGTGCCACTCAAAACAATCACATCTGGCTGAGCTGAAAGCACTTGTTCTGGATTAAGGTGTCCCCAGTTTTTGATATAAGGTGCGGAAATATTATCGCCCCCAGCTAACATGGCAATTTTACCCCACATGTTTTCACCGAAGGTAAATCCATACTCTTGTGGACCAGGAAAACCGAATTCGATATAGACTTTTGGTTTCGGTAGATTGGCTGACTTAATGCGCTCGAGAACACTCTCTACATCTTTCTTGTATTGTGCAGCGATGGTGTTCGCACGGTCAACTTGGCCAGTGAGCTTACCGATGATTTGGGTGCTTTCGACATGTTTTTTAATGGTTTGTGCGTTGTAATCGACCACCACCACGTGAATGCCGGCATCTTCTAAACGATAGAGCTGACCTTGTAATGTTTGGTATTGCCATGCAGCAAGTAACAGCACATCTGGATGTAAACTGATGACTTTTTCCATCGAAAACGTTTGGGTATTGACGTTCCCCACCTCAGGTAATGAGGCTAAGGATGGGCGATGTTTTACATACATTGCCCAGTTTTTCGGGCGCCACTTTTGCCAAATATCTTTCGACATACCGACCACATGGTCAAACGATTTTTCACCGCCAATCGCCATATAATCTTCACCATAAAAGCCGACAACCACTCGCTTGGCAGGCAGGTCTAGTGTTACTTGACGTCCTAAAACATCGGTGATGGTTTCCGTTTTCGCCATACTTGGTAGGGACAGAAAGAGACAAAAAAGAAATAGTATTTTTTTCATTGGTCCGTCTTTTTGTTTGTATTAATAGTAATGATTATCATATTTATTTGTGTATAATGGCGCAACTCATTAATTAGGATTTCGCTGTTAATTTGATACACAGTGTAAATTATTAGCCTTGAATCGTCGTTAAGGTAACTTATGCAATCATCTGCAATGTGTGCTGCAATAGAAGCACAACGTGCGAGCGAAAAGAAACGTCAGCACGCTATTGTCCTGATTGGTGCGCTATTGTGCATCTCATTTATTGGTGACATTGTCACGGGTCCGTCGATGTTGAACGTGAGCCAAGTACTTTATGCTGTCGCTAATACCTTGGGCTTCTCCAACAATGTGGATCCGACTACTTACATTATAGTTTCTAATCTACGTTTGCCCATTGCGATTATGGCCGTTGTTGTCGGTGGTAGCCTTGGGGTTGGCGGCGCAGAAATGCAAACGCTACTCAATAACCCCATGGCCAGTCCTTATACACTTGGCATGGCAGCCGCCGCTGGGTTCGGCTCCGCATTAATGTTGTATATTGGTTCACTGGGGATGGAGAGCCAATATGCAGTACCGGTGGGTGCCTTCATTTGTTGTATGTTATCAGCTTGTTTTCTCTTTTCTCTGGCCCGCTTACGTCATATTGGCCCTGGGCAGTTGATCCTTGCTGGGATTTCATTGCTATTTCTTTTTCAATCGTTGTTATCACTGGTCCAGTTTGTTGCTTCACCAGAGTTAAGTCAGCAAATTCTATTTTGGTTGTTTGGTAGTTTATCTAAAGCCTCATGGAGTAATGTTGCGGTAGTGTGTGTCGTGGTTCTCGGCTGTTTTACTTTCTTAATGCGCGATGCGTGGAAATTAACCGCGCTACGTTTAGGAGAAGAAAGAGCAAAAAGCCTCGGGGTCGATGTCGCTAAATTACGATTGAAAACCTTGTTTTTAGTCGCCTTGATGACGGCGACCGTGACCAGCCTTGTGGGAATCATCGGTTTTATTGGTATCGTCGCTCCGAATATTGCCCGTATGATTGTTGGTGAAGATCAACGCTTCTTCTTACCGTTATCATTTTTAGTGGGCAGTTTTTTATTGTCGAGTGCTTCTGTGCTCTCGAAAATGATTGTGCCTGGCGCACTCTTTCCGATCGGAATCGTGACGGCGATTATTGGTGTTCCGTTCTTTTTCTGGATGATTATTGCGGGGAGACGTTAGATGTTGCACGTTAATGACTTAAACGTGGAGATTGGTGATCTGACTCTTGCAAAGAACATGAATTTTTCTTTACGTCCTGGGGATATCAACGTACTGATTGGACCGAATGGGACCGGGAAAAGTACGCTCCTTAAAACCTTATTTGGTGATATTAAATCCCAAAGCGGTGACATTGTTTTTAATCAGCATCATCTTGATGTAAGTCGTCTTGCTGAATGGCGGGAACGGATTGGTTATATGCCACAAGATACCTGCTTGGATGTTAGCTTGACCGTGGTTGAGGTGGTTTTGCTCGGGCGTTTAGATGCACTAAGCTGGCGAGTTGATGACCGTATGTTAGCAGAAGCGATTCAAGTCTTAGATGACATTGGGTTAGCGCATTTAGCCAATCGTGATGTGCGGACACTCAGTGGTGGCCAATGTCAGATGGTACTGTTTGCTCAAGCGATTCTCCGCCGCCCCGAGTTTTTAATGCTCGATGAACCGGTCAGCGCATTAGATTTGCATTTTCAGCAAGTTATGCTGGAGCACTTAGCAAGAAAAACCCGTGAGACTCAATGGGTGTCTGTAATGGTGTTGCATGATTTGAATTTAGCGTCTCAGTATGCCGATAATTTACTCGTGGTCAAAGAGGGTCAAGTAGTGGCCATGGGCAGTCCGGAACAGGTATTAACACCTGAACTGATTAACGATGTGTACGGTGTGTCGGCTGATGTATCGTATGATACCAAGGGCGTGCCTTTTGTTCGAACTCAGCGAGCTTCTGCTCGTTTTATCTAGGCTTCTAGCCACCGATTAGTGATGAGGTGTTACCTAATCAATTGGACATTTTATTAGTATGATTGCGTGCAATGATATTGTACGCTAGGTTGTGAAAGAATCATTGATATTTACTGGCGATCGTACGGTCGCCACATAAAAAGGAAGGTAGCATGAGTTCTATTTACGATATTGAAATCGTCACTATTGATGGACAAACACAAACCTTAGTTGATTATGCTGGAAAGGCATTGCTCATCGTAAATGTTGCATCTGAATGTGGTCTGACTCCTCAGTACGAAGCGCTCGAAGCTTTGTATCAAGCACGTAAAGAAGAAGGTCTGACTATTCTCGGTTTTCCTTGTAACCAGTTTGGGGCACAAGAGCCGGGTGAAGAGAAAGAGATTCAATCATTCTGTACCAGCCGGTTTGGTGTCACTTTCCCAATGTTTAGTAAAATCGAAGTGAATGGTGAGAATCGCCACCCACTGTATCAAGCGCTAATGCAAGCACGCCCTGAACGCACTACAGCACCGGACAGTGGTTTTGTGGAAAAATTGCAAAGCCTCGGTATCTCGACACCGGAAGGCAATATTCTGTGGAATTTTGAAAAATTCCTCGTCAGCAAAGACGGTCAAGTGGTCGGTCACTTTGCTCCGGATATGGCACCCGATCATGAGATTTTGACACAAGCATTGGATAGTGAGCTTGCCAAATAAGTCACTATTAATGTAGTAAAGCGTTATTAATAATCCCAACGTCGTTCGACGTTGGTTTTTTTTGTTTATTAACCAAGTGAACTAAAAAATATTTTTTGTGATCTATCTATCTTTTTTTGAAAAAAGAAGCCACAATTATCACGTTTTTTAAGATAACCATTGGACTTGGATGTAAGAGAGATAATGACAGATACCATGACAACCGCATCACCAGCATCACGACAAACGCAATATATGCGTGTGTTTATGATTGGATTCAGTGCGTTCATTTTTAATACCACTGAATTTGTTCCTGTTGGGCTGTTATCTGATATCGCCCGAGATTTTAAGATGAGTACCGCCGACACTGGCTGGATGCTAACTATTTATGCGTGGATAGTCGCTACGCTGTCCTTGCCTTTAATGATGGCCACCGGTCGCATTGAGCGTAAGAAGTTATTGTTAGCGGTGTTTGGGCTATTTATTATCAGTCATATCGCCTCAGCGTTTGCGACCAATTTCACCGCGTTAATGGTGAGTCGGGCAGGGGTCGCTTTTGCGCATGCTATTTTTTGGTCCATAACCGCGTCTATTGCGATTCGTGTCGCTCCTCCGGGTAAGAAAACCATCGCTCTGAGCGCCTTAGCCACGGGAACATCACTGGCGATGATTCTTGGTGTACCGATTGGACGAATGATTGGTCAATGGGCGGGCTGGCGTGCGACGTTTGCTGGTATTGGTGTCTTAGCATTGGTCATCATGGCGTTACTGTGGCGTTTGTTGCCAGCGCTACCCAGTTTACTGCAGGATTCAGGCAAGACCTTACCGCGTTTACTCCGAAATCGTAAATTGATGGGATTGTATCTCTTTATCTTCTTATTGTTCACCGCGCATTATACTGCCTACAGCTATATCGAGCCTTTCGTGCAAGATATTGGAATGGTGAG
>JBQGON010000099.1:0-13118 GCA_052087065.1 Vibrio sp.
GTCGCAATGCAAAAAGGATTACCTGAACCCGAATTCATTCAACGTATTTATCAAGAACTCGCCACCCCTAATACCACCAATCTTGGCTATAACAATATTCGTTTTGATGATGAAGTGACCCGTTATACCTCTTATCGCAACTTTCTCGACCCTTATGAGTGGAGCTATAAAAACGGCAATTCTCGTTGGGATCTGCTTGATGTGCTCCGAGCTTGCCATGCCCTGCGCCCTGAAGGCATTGAGTGGCCTCAA
The DNA here is from genome assembly GCA_052087065.1 of Vibrio sp. Lineage (GTDB taxonomy): Bacteria > Pseudomonadota > Gammaproteobacteria > Enterobacterales > Vibrionaceae > Vibrio. Next base: position 253 of record JBQGON010000099.1, read on the forward strand.
AATGATGAAGGCTATACCAGCTTTAAGCTGGAACATTTATCAAAGGCTAATGGTATTGAGCATGAAAATGCCCATGATGCCTTAGCCGATGTCATCGCGACGATTGAAATGGCCAAAAAAATCAAATTCGCCCAGCCTAAGCTGTTTGACTATTTCTTTAGTATGCGTAACAAGCGTCCACTTAACGAGTTGATTGATATTGTTAATATGACGCCACTGATGCATGTTTCTGGCATGCTTGGCCGTGAATGCAATTACACCAGTTGGGTCGTCCCTATTGGGTGGCACCCGACCAATAAAAATGCGGTCATCGTCGTCGACTTAGCAAAAAACCCGCAAATACTCTTAGATTTAACCGCTGAAGAGTTGACCACACGATTGTATACCAAGCAATCCGAGTTGGGCCCAGATGAAGATCCCGTGCCAGTAAAATTGGTTCATATCAATAAATGCCCAATACTTGCTCCCGCCAAAACACTGACCGCTGAAAATGCGGCCAACATCGGTATTGATCGCCAACAGTGTTTAGCCAACCTCGCCACCTTACGCGACAATACGCAAGTTCGAGAGAAACTCGCCACGGTTTTTTCTCATGAACGAACGTATCCAGTCAGCGATGATGTCGACACCCAATTGTATAATGGATTCTTCTCACCGACGGATAAAGCGGCAATGGCCATTATTCGTGAGAATCACCCCGAGAATCTTGGCGCATTAGATATCCAATTCGATGATCCGCGTATTGGCCCTTTGCTGTTTCGTTATCGTGCACGTCACTTTCCTTGGACACTGAGTGAAAGTGAACAACATCGCTGGAAAGATCATTGCCGAGAATATTTCGAAAATAACATCGAAGCTTACATGTTAAACTTGGAAAACTTAGTGCATGAACATGAAAGCGATCCCAACAAAATTGCACTGCTCAAAGCCGTTTATCAGTACGTAGAACACATTGCGTCTTAACTTTACTTTACGGACATCACCACTATGCCCAAAACACTATTGCAATACTGCGTGTCATTCGCGCTCATTTATCTTAGTTTAACCATTGGTAATTGGATTCAAAGCAGCTTAGATATTGCCATTCCAGGCAGTATCTTTGGTATGTTGATTCTATTTGCATTATTAGTCAGTGGCATTACGCCGGTCAATTGGGTAAAACCCGGCTGTCACTTCTTCATTCGCTATATGATGCTGCTGTTTGTCCCCATCAGCGTGGGGTTAATGGACCACTTCGACCTCATGATTAATAATGCGTGGGCTATCTTAGCCAGTGCGATTGGCGGCTCACTGGTCGTACTGGTGGTATTAAGCCTCGTGCTCAATAGATTCATGAATCGTGTTGCGCCTCAATCCGCGCATAAGGAGCATCACTAATGTGGTTGCTTGTAACGATTGCCGTATTTTTTATCTGTCGCTGGCTCTGCGCTAAAATTTCATCCCCGCTTGCTAACCCTTTACTGATTTGCATTGCCCTACTTATCGTGCTTCTGACAGTCTTAAACATCCCATTTAAGACCTATTACGCTGATAACGTTTATCTTAGTCAGTTGCTGGGCCCTGCAGTGGTTGCTTTGGCATTTCCGCTGTACGAACAATTACCGCAAATCCGTGCCAATTGGCGGGTTATTTTATTGGCTTGCCTATTAAGCAGCACCATGTCGATGTTAACGGCCAGCATCATTGCGGTCTTACTCCATACCGACATGCACTTAGTCGCTGCTCTCATGGCAAAATCTGTCACAACCCCCATTGCCATGGAAGTCGCCAGTCATCTCGGTGGCGAACCGTCGATAGCAGCGATCGTTGTCATGATAGCAGGTCTATTTGGCGCCATTATGGGCTACCCCATCCTACGATTTTTGAATATCCGGCACTCGCTAGCGAGAGGCTTATCGATGGGTTCTGTCTCACACGCTCTAGGTACTGCGACCTGTGCAGAAACCGATCCTAAAGATGGTGCGTTTAGCTCGCTGGCACTCGTGTTATGTGGTGTTATGACCTCGATTCTGGCCCCTTTCCTATTTACGGTAACAGTCTGGCTGGATCAAGCGATTCACTAAGTGGTGATGAGTCAGCCCTCCCACAGCGGTATCTCTCGGATGCCGTTGTGGCGTGTACCATGCATTCGTTTGGCTGATTTGCTGTGTTTACGCGTGATCTATAACTATTAATGCAATGAAAATAATATCTTTCATTTAAAATGTGATATCCATCACTTCAATAACTGCTATTTTCCCTAAACTGACTATCCATAATCAATTAGGATGCTCCAATGAAAGATTTACTCGAGCAGGCGTTAAGCCGCCTTCCTGAGTCAATTGCCGACTCTCTTACTCCGATTGTTTTAGCAAAGGACTTTGACGCGACAATCTCTAGCCAACAGTTTGATATCCTCCTCGAACGTTCTGGGCTAAACGACGCAGACTTGCGTGTTGCCCTTTTACCATTAGCGGCGTGCTATGCTCATGTCCCTATCTCGCAGTTCTATGTTGGTGCTATCGCACGAGGGTTAACTGGTACGCTGTATTTTGGTGCCAACATGGAGTTTTCCGGAGTGCAGTTGGGTCAATCAATTCATGCAGAACAAGCGGCAATCAGCCATGCGTGGATGAAAGGAGAAACTGGCATTAAAGACGTGACGGTCAATCATACGCCTTGCGGCCACTGTCGCCAGTTCATGAATGAATTAACCACCGCATCCTCATTGATGATTCAATTACCACAACGCGATGAGCTATCCTTACAGCATTATCTTCCTGAATCATTTGGCCCAGATGATTTAGATATTACTCGGCGCCTTATGGATGGGTCTAACCAATCTATCGATTACCCACTCGACGATACGTTATTGACGCAAGCTCTCGTAGGCTTGAACGTCAGCCATGCGCCGTACACCCATAATATTAGCGGTGTAGCCGTGCGTGCTACGACAAATGAGGTGTTCAAAGGCGCTTATGCAGAAAATGCAGCGTTTAATCCCAGCTTGCCTCCACTGCAAGTCGCGTTGGTACAAATGCGAATGACGGGGTTAGATTTTGCTCTAGTCACTCACGTGGCACTAGTCGAAATGGCGAAGACACCGATTAGTCACCTTGATAGCACGCAAGCCACGCTCGATGGACTCAACCCAGATATTGAATTCAGCTATGCGGCGATAACACAAGATGAGTCTCGTGTTGATAAGTAAAGAGCTAAACCAGTAGCACAAAAAAGCCTTTTCATGTCCGCATGAAAGGGCTTTATCACATCAAGCGAATGATAATATACTATTTCTTAATTGAGCATTGCCCACTGTCACACCGTGAAGTCCCGGTAAAGAGAAAAGAAATTCGGTAACGATGGCGAGCAAATAACATGTAACACCAATCCGCGACTGGACGAATAAGCGACCAACGCGACGGGGCATATAACCAGCCTATCCCAACCATTTGCCACGCTTTATGTACAGCGTCCAGACCAAGTAATAACCGGCCTTGCTGATCAACCGCATGCAAAATTTCACTGGCGGCAACAGGATCAATATCAGGAAATTGAGCAAACTCTTCACTATGCAGGTCGACGAGATGGAGGCGTTGCTTCGTATCAAGCTTGCGTAAATGCGCCATCTCTTTTGAGCATAACGGACACGTCCCATCATAAAACACAATCAATGAGCTCATTGTTGACTCCTAGCGGTGTTTGAGTTGATCTACACTGTAGCACACCTATCGCTCACTCACTATGGCTGGATTTGGTGAAGCGGTATTCGCCCAAGATGGTTTTTTGCTGACCCCATTCATCGGTAATACCGACACCAATCCCAACAATGTTACCTTTAACATGAGGCGGTGTTTGTTGCATAGCTCGCGCAAAGTCCGCTAGCTTCGGATTTTTTTCGGCTCCAACTAACGTTAAATGTGGGGTGAAATTTTGAAAAACATTCGGACTACCGTAACGTTTAAATGCCGACTTTTTATTCGGATACGCTTTTACCCAATCAGGCATCGGCGGATGGGGCGAGCGTAAAGGCTCAACAGCCAGTGTGATCTCATCAGCTAAGCGCTGGAGTGCCGCACTGTGGTTGACATCGACAAAAGCCCAATGACCTTTGGTGACGGTCACCCCACTGGCCGTTATGGGGAATGCTTGATGCTCTTTGGCAAAACGTTGAACAATCTGCGTGATTTTTTGTTTAGCTGAAGAAGGGAAATCGGTCAAATACAGCGTGATATGAACAGGTTTACCTTGACGATAAAAACTGTCGATACCATAAGAATGCAAGGTATCACTGGTTTTTTCTACCATCTGAACAACATTGTCTGACGGCATAGCAAAAATGTCGATACTTGTCGCATGTGCCGACACAGGTAACGCCGCGAGGCCCCCTAGTATACAAACGCTCGCACTGGCTTTCACGGTAGACATAACAACAGAAGTCATAAATTCCTCATCGGTATTAATCTTGATTGTTTCACTTAACTTATTGACGAAAATTACAATATTGAAAATATTCTCGCTGCGAAGTATACCGTTTATACATGACATTCTCGTGATAAAGCCCCCACATCTGAGATCCATTCAGCACACGCATCGCCTTGCATAACTCACTCAGCAGTGGCTTCTACTGTGTATCATCCTGCGGCCGAAAGCAGAGAAAAACATCTTACGCAAACGTTTGCCTTTTACATTAAAATCCGTATGATGTGCCGTGTTTATTACTTAGCATACACATTGGGAAGGACTTTATGTTGGGAACAGCCACGCGAACAAACGCCACTCGTGTCTTACTTCTTGGTTCTGGTGAACTAGGCAAAGAAGTCGCGGTTGAATGTCAGCGCCTTGGTTTAGAGGTCATCGCCTGCGATAGATATGATAACGCCCCCGCCATGCAAATTGCTCACCGCCGCCATGTTTTTAATATGCTCGATGGCGAGATGTTGCAAAAAGTCATTGAGGCAGAGCAACCACATTATATCGTTCCCGAAGTCGAAGCCATTGCCACGACAAAACTGACCGAATTGGAGCAACGTGGGTTTAACGTTGTCCCGACAGCCAACGCAACACGGCTTACAATGGATCGTGAAGGCATTCGTCGTCTAGCCGCCGAAACGCTCTCTCTACCCACCTCTCCTTTTCGTTTTGCGGATACTTATGAAGAATTTGCAGCTGGTGTCGAAGCCGTTGGTATTCCTTGTGTGTGTAAACCGGTCATGAGCTCCTCAGGTAAAGGTCAAAGCGTAATTAAAACCCGCGAAGATATTCAAATGGCATGGGATTATGCGCAAGCTGGTGGCCGTAGTGGCGCTGGTCGCGTGATCGTCGAGGGATTTGTCGACTTCGATTACGAAATCACACTACTAACCGTGAGAGCCGTTGATGGTGTACATTTCTGTGCACCTGTTGGGCATCGTCAAGAAGACGGAGATTACCGCGAATCTTGGCAGCCACAAGCCATGTCTGAGAACGCACGCAAAGCGGCAGAATATGTAGCCGAAGAAATCGTCAATGCATTAGGCGGTTACGGTCTGTTTGGCGTTGAGCTGTTTGTGAAAGGAAATACCGTCATTTTCAACGAAGTATCGCCACGCCCGCATGATACTGGCTTGGTCACGCTCGTTTCACAAGATTTATCAGAGTTCGCACTTCATGTCCGTGCTTTCACTGGTTTACCGATAGGCGCCATCACCCAATACGGTGCCAGCGCATCAGCCGCAGTATTAGGCCAAGGCACATCCACTAATTTAAGCTATAGCGGTCTCGAGTGCGCCCTGCTTGTCCCTAATACCCAAGTTCGTTTGTTCGCCAAACCTGAGATTGAGGGGCGCCGCCGACTAGGGGTTGCCCTTGCTCGCGGTAAAAATATAGAGCAAGCCGTTCAACGCGCAACAGACTGTGGTGAAGCGATCCAAATTCATTACTAATGACCGCATAGTCAGGTGTGGTTAATATCACACCTGACTATAAATATTAAAAAGATTAGGGCGCGGTAATCATCCACACATTTTCAGCAAATCGTGACAACCCTTTGTCAGTCCGTTTGGAATGTGCCTCATCGGCCAGAGCACTTTCAAGTAACGTCAACTGATAGCCGGCAAATAGGCGCTTCAGCTCGGGTTCATCGACGCTAAATGGGGGACCTGTCATCTCACTTTGAACATAATCTAATGTCACTACCAATAATCGTCCTTGCGGAGACAATAAACGCTTTACACGCTCAGCGTACTCGACACGCATATCAGCTGGCAGTGCCACTAATGCGGCACGATCATAGATGACATCAACGGTCTCTACCGGTGCGGTAAAAAAGTCGCCAGTATAAATAGATAATTCATCGAATTGATACAGCTCATGGGCACTGCTTAATTGCGTGACCATCGGTGTATAAAAATGTTCAGCAAAAAAAGCACGCACAGCAATGGGACTCAGCTCCACACCAACGACTTCATCATGGCGCTCGGCCAGCCAGATCAGATCTTCCGTCTTCCCACACAAGGGAACGAGCACGCGCTCATTGCGTTTAGGCGCCAGTGCTGACCAATATTTTGTAAGAAAGGGATGAACATCTCCCGTATGAAAACCAATTTTGTTATCCGCCCATTTTTGATGCCAAAATTCCGGATCATGCATGCTATTTTTCTCTAGGATGTGACAATGAGATAAGCCTAACCGATTCTCAAAAAAAACGATAGTCCTTAACACCCGCTCGTTTTATCGTTGATATCTTTGGTTATTTTCACATCATCCCCACTCAAAGTACGCAATGCGAAACACGTAGCGGTGCTCATCAGTGCAAATGTCTTGTCATTTTCGTGTCATAGGTATTGTTTTTTTCATAGCAGACCAGATATAACTATAAGTACAAAGAGCTAAGTACCTTTCGCGAGCTGTTGTCATGGAATCCTTTTCGTGCCCCTTCTGACTCATACAGCGTTAGCCAAGGAGAGTGACTATGAGCCTCTTATTACGTACCACGGCCCTGATGCTTTTAATTCTAAGCCGTGCCCCCGCGTTTGCAGCCCCGATGCCTATCGATACCAGTATCGAAGACAGCCGCAGCGGGGAATCTCAAAGTGAAATCAGTTCTGAAGTTTTTAAACATAGCCTCAGCGGTTTATATGGCATTCAGCCTATCTCATCGACCCCACTGCAACCCTATCGCGATTTTGACGTGCTATACAGCAAAGCTCATCAAGCTCAATATGAACTCACTAACTTATGTAAAGAAACCGCAATGCTCACCGGGACGACTCCCTATACTTGCGGAGTAAAATCACGCCAGCGTGCGCAAGAAAAAATTCTCGCCGATTTTTCTGGTCAAAATGAACGTATTACTGATTTAGCGCGAGCCACGATTGTGGCTAATGATGTGCCGAGCTTAGTTAAAGCGTACGAGATGCTGAACCGCTCAGCGACGATTGTAAAAGTCAAAAACCGCTTTAAAAATCCCACACACTCAGGTTACCGTGACCTAAACGTGCTCGTCGAGCTACCTAAAACAAAAATGATTGCTGAAGTACAATTCCATTTAGCCGGAATTGAAAAAGTGAAAAGCGGCGCTGAGCATGCCATATACGAAAATATTCAGGCGATAGAACGCACTGCCGCAATGCAGCAGCGCGGATTGAGTGCAATAGAAACAGTGAAAATTGAACAGCTGCGCGCTCAAGCAAAGAACTTGTACCAAAATGCATGGCACCCCTACATCACGACACAGCTCCAAGCTGCCTAGATCGCGGACGCACAGACGTTCCTACACTGAAAACACAAAGACCACGCGCTAAAGCGTGGTCTTTCTTTGCTCGAAACTTAATTCGCGACCTTAATGTTCTCGACTCGGGCTTTTAATTTCTGCCCTGGGCGGAACGTTACGACGCGGCGAGCCGAAATCGGAATATCTTCACCCGTTTTAGGGTTACGACCAGGACGTTGATTTTTATCACGTAAATCAAAGTTTCCAAATCCTGAGAGCTTGACCTGTTCTCCACTTTCTAGTGCTTTACGAATTTCTTCAAAAAACACTTCTACCGTTTCCTTGGCATCACGTTTGCTAAAACCCAATTCTTCAAATAGGCTTTCTGCCAAATCGGCTTTTGTGAGCGCCATAAAACTTCCCTCAAAGCTTAGTTAATCTTGCTGTCCTATCGACAGCGCCTTGGCAATAATTGCCTTGCCGAATCAACAACCTATCGACAGCACCTGAAAAGTGTATGCCAAGCTTATGATTTTCGCCAACTTTTTTCACTCAAAAAATTTTCTTGCCAACAAAAAATAGACGCATATCAACACCAAAGCAGCAAAATATGACGTTGATATCTTGGTATTTGGTGATTTATTTTAGTTTAATAATCTAAATAATGAAAAATATGCAGAACTAAAAACCAAATGAAATTTTTTTGAAAAAAAATATTTCTCCGAAAAAAATTAATTTTTATTATAAATCATCATGTTACATGACATTAAGTTGACATTTATCGTTGGCATTTTGTCTTACAAACAAAAAAACGGGCCCCTTGACGGAGCCCGTTTTCTGTTTTTGCGGTATAGCTAACAATTAGTCACGCAATGTTGCACCAAATTGCTCACCAATCGCACTAACAATTGCATCAACAGAAGCATTAATATCCGCTTCTTCTAACGTACGCTCCGTTGATTGGAGGGTCAAAGCAATCGCCAGACTTTTCTTACCATCATCGACGCCTTTACCGACATACACGTCAAACAACTGTGCGTCTTTTAGCAGATCTCCGCCAGCATTTTTACACGCTTGGACAATCGCATCAGAAGCTGTATTGTCATCCACAACCACAGCAATATCGCGACGGTTAGCTGGGAACTTAGACAAGTTGACCGCTTCAGGAATCACACGTGTCGCAATCGCATTCCACTCAATTTCGAAGACAACCGTACGACCATTAAGACCAAACTTACGCTCAAGTTCAGGATGTACTGTACCAATGACACCAACTTGCTTGCCATCCAGTATAACTGCGGCACTTTGACCTGGGTGTAAAGCAGGATGCTTGACCGCTTCGAAGTGATAAGCTTTGTCATTCGCCGTTAGCTCAAGAATGCTTTCAACATCACCTTTGAGGTCGAAGAAATCAACGGTTGCCGTGGCAATATCCCAATGCTCTTCGCTACGACTTCCCGCAAGAACTCCCGCTAGCATCGGCTCTTGACGCATGCCATTTTCAGCCGTGGTGTCCGGGGTAAAACGTAAACCATATTCAAACAAGCGAACACGCGGTTGTTGACGCTTTTGGTTACGGACCACGGTATTCAATAAGCCTTGAATCAAGCCCAAACGCATTGCCGACATATCGGCAGAGATTGGGTTTGGCAGAACCAATGGCTCGATACCCGGAACCGTCAGTTTTTGCTGTTCTGGCTCAACGAAGCTATATGTAATCGCTTCATGGAAACCACGATCAACCAACAAGTCACGAACACGTTTCAACGGCATGTTCGCTTCTTTGTGCCGGTTCATACTTAAAGCAGCAACCGGAGATTGATTAGGAATGTTGTCATAACCGTAGATACGACCCACTTCTTCGATCAAATCTTGCTCAATGGCAATATCAAAACGCCAGCTTGGTGCCGTTGCTTCCCAACCTGATTCAGTACTGGTCACCGTCAGACCCAAACGTTGTAGAATCTCGACAACATCAGCATCAACAATGTGGTGGCCTAACAGATCATCTAGTTTGCTACGACGAAGCGCAACCTTGTTAGCTTGTGGTAGTTCAGCTTGCGCTTCTGCCGTAACGACAGGTGCAACGTCACCGCCACAGATCTCAACCAATAGTTGAGTTGCTCGTTCCATCGCCACCGCTTGTAGCTGGTAATCCACACCACGTTCAAAACGTAGCGAAGAGTCGGTATGTAAACCATATTCACGTGCACGGCCACGAATAGCTGCCGGAGTAAAGAAGGCACACTCCAACATAATATCTTGAGTTGCCGTGCTGACACCTGAATCTTGACCACCAAAAATACCCGCTAGCGCCAGTGCTTTAGTGTGATCGGCAACCACGAGAGTCCCCTCTTGAAGTTCAGTTTCTGAACCATCAAGTAGCGTCAGTTTTTCACCCGCCGTCGCCATGCGAACCACAACACCACCTTCAATCTTAGCCAGATCGAAAGCGTGTATTGGTTGGCCTTGTTCAAGCATTACGTAGTTGGTCACGTCAACAATGGCATCAACGCTACGAATACCACAACGACGCAATTTCTCTTGCATCCATAATGGTGATTGCGCACTCGCGTCGACATTTTTGATGACACGACTTAGATAGCGAGGACAGGCTGCAGGAGCTTGAACGTCGACCGCCACGGTGTCTGCAATCGTTTCTGCCACAGAGGTAAATTCTAGTTCGCTTACGTCTGTACGATTTAATACACCGACTTCACGCGCTAACCCACGAATGCTGAAACAATCCGCACGGTTAGCCGTCAAGTCAACATCAATCGTGACATCATTTAAACCAAGGAATTCACGGAAGTCCGTACCAAGAACCGCATCATCGGCTAGTTCCATGATACCGTCTGACTCAATGTCAATACCAAGCTCGGTAAATGAACACAGCATGCCATGAGAAGGCTGACCACGTAACTTCGCTTTCTTAATTTTAAAGTCACCAGGCAATACGGCGCCGACGGTTGCCACGGCAACTTTGATACCTTGGCGACAGTTAGGCGCGCCACAAACGATATCAAGTAACTCGTCTGCACCAACATCAATTTTAGTCACACGCAATTTGTCTGCATCTGGGTGTTGAGCACACTCAACCACTTGACCGACTTTTACGCCACTGAATTCGCCAGCTACAGGAAGGACATCGTCAACTTCCAAACCAGCCATCGTTACTTGGTGAGTCAATTCGTCAGTAGTGACCGCAGGGTTCACCCACTCACGAAGCCATGTTTCGCTGAATTTCATAGTGATTAAACCTCTGGATTACTTAAACTGTTTTAGGAAGCGAAGATCGTTTTCGAAGAACGCACGTAGATCATTCACACCGTAACGTAGCATTGCTAAACGCTCGATACCGATACCAAACGCGAAACCAGAGTATTTTTCAGGGTCAATTCCCACACTGCGCAACACATTGGGATGAACCATGCCACAGCCCAAAATTTCGAGCCATTTGCCATCTTTACGTTTCACATCCACTTCTGCCGAAGGCTCGGTAAACGGGAAGTAAGAAGGACGGAAACGGACTTCTAATTCTTCCTCAAAGAAGTTGGTTAAAAAGTCGTAAAGCACGCCTTTGAGCTGAGCAAAGTTGACTTTTTCATCAACCAACATACCTTCCACTTGGTGGAACATTGGCGTATGGGTTTGGTCGTAGTCATTACGGTACACACGGCCTGGGGCAATAAAACGGAACGGAGGCTTGCCGTTTTCCATGGTACGAATTTGCACACCAGAAGTATGAGTACGTAACATCAGATCAGGATTAAAGAAAAAGGTATCATGATCAGTACGTGCTGGGTGATCTTCAGCAATGTTTAACGCATCAAAGTTGTGGAATGCATCTTCGATTTCTGGGCCAGCCTGTGTCGTAAAGCCAAGCTCTCCAAAGAAACTTTCGATGCGCTCGATAGTCCGTGTCACTGGGTGTAAACCACCATTTTCAATGCGGCGACCCGGTAAGGTCACATCGATAGTTTCGGCGGCCAATTTTGCTTCTAGTTCCGCTCGTTGTAGCGCATCTTTACGTGCTACAATCGCTTGTTGAACTTGACCTTTCGCCGCATTGATCTCTTGACCTGCGGTACGGCGTTCTTCTGGTGGTAGTTTACCTAGGCTTTGCAGCTGAGCGGTAAGCTCGCCTTTTTTACCTAGATATTGAACTCGCACTTCATCTAGTGCGACTAACGATTCAGCTGACTCAATCGCCGCTGTCGCGTTAGCAATAATCTCTTGTAGATGTTGCATTATGTCCTCGCCTGCTGGTGAAGCAGTTTCCTCTGAGAATGGTATCCATTCCAAGGGTCCCGATCGAGAGTCCAAACGACACCCAATGGGTTGACCGTAAGGGATTCTTGGGGTGTTTTTAGATAGCTTTACATAGTACCGAATGCAACACTCATTGCCAAATGAAATGCGTGATTAACCACAAAATCGACCATTTATCGTCCGTACTGGCTGACCATGGTCACATAGTTGTATTCAACAATCGCTCTGACTATACTGACCGCCACACGGCAAAACACATTAAAAGGCAATGATTGATATGCATATTACGCCAATTACGACAGAGCATGATGCGGCTATACGCGAGATCATCGAAACCGTCGGATCTGAATATGGTGCGATTGGCGAAGGTTTTGGCCCTTCCGATCCAGAAGTACAAGCGATGAGTGAACACTATCATACCCAATTAGGCTGTCAGTATTATGTGGCATGCAAGGATGGCAAAGTACTCGGTGGCGGTGGTATTGCACCTTTTTTAGATTCAGCTTCAGTCTGCGAGCTGCGCAAAGTGTTTTTATCTGCCGATGCTCGTGGCCAAGGTGTGGGTAAACAATTAGTGTTAACCTGCTTAGACTTTGCTCGTCAAGCTGGTTACACACACTGCTATTTAGATACATTGAGTGGAATGAAAGGGGCGATTGCTCTCTATGAGCGCCTCGGGTTTCAACATCGTAGTGAACCCATGCCTGGCGTGGTGCACACTGGTTGTGATATTTGGATGGATATTACCTTATAAACTCAAGCAAGCCATCAACGAGAAATCGCCACTGAATTTAATCAGCACCAGACGAAAAAAAGCCCGAACCTAGGTTCGGGCTTTCTTATTTGGAGCGACACACGAGGTTCGAACTCGTGACCTCGACCTTGGCAAGGTCGCGCTCTACCAACTGAGCTAGTGTCGCAT
>JBQGON010000100.1:0-12775 GCA_052087065.1 Vibrio sp.
TCAATCATTAATGGTGGGCGAAAAAGTCGAGTCGATAAAATACGGTACTTTGACGATCGTCCAAGTTGAACCTGACAATATCGTTGTACTGGAAAATACTGACGGCGAAGAAGTTCGCATGATTATGGCGTCAGTGCAAAAGCTGCGCAGTAATAGTGCGCTTGAAGACGCAGCAGAGGTCAAAACGCCAACCTCGTTAAATGCCCTAACTAAGCGAGGTAAAAAAACCAAAGATGTAAACCGCTTATTCAAAAAAATGCTTTCAGATTACGGTAAATAAGCCGAAAAATTTCGACAAGGCTCCATCACGGTAACGGTTTATTCGCGCTCAAAAATCCCTCCTATCGTTATAATTTATTTTTCTATATAAAATATTTCATACCCTCATTTTAGCTCTATTTGTGTGATTAACTTCACAAGATCAATCTCATCTTGAGATCATGATCTCTTTAAATACGCGATCATTTAGCTATTGTTTTTTTATAAAAATAAACCTCATTAATGATAAATAAACCCTACAGAGAGATAGATGATGAAAAAAATTATGGTGGTATGTGGTAACGGTCTTGGTACGTCACTGATGATGGAAATGGCAGTGAAAGAAGTGATCGCAAAAATAGGCTTGGATGCTCAGGTTGAGCATGAAGATTTATCCTCTGCATCCTCAAGTAAAGCCGATATTTGGGTGGCAGCCAAAGATGTGGCGAATCAATTAGCAGAGCAGGGTAAAGAGAATATTGTGAGTTTAACCAATATATTCGATAAAGATTCTATTGAAGAGCAAATTAAGCCATTTATATAAGGATATGTCGCTATGAAAGACTTTTTCGAGTTTATGCTAGGTTTACTAAAAGAGCCGGCAATCATGGTCGGAATTATTGCCTTTATCGGCTTAATTGCGCAAAAATCAGATATATCAACCGTTCTTAAAGGCACCATTAAAACCGTTATGGGGTTCCTCATTTTAGGTTTTGGTGCCGGTGCTTTAATTGGCGCGTTAAATAATTTTTCTACTGTTTTTATTGAAGCATTTGGCGTTAATGGGGTAATTCCAAACAATGAAGCGATTGTCGCCTTAGCACAAAAAGCATTTGGTTATGAGATGGCGCTCATTATGTTCTTCGCGTTTATCGTGAATATTCTGCTGGCGCGTTTTACTCCATTGAAATTTATTTTTCTCACTGGTCACCACACCATGTTTATGTCGATGCTCGTGGCGGTAATATTATCGACAGCCAAGATTGATGGTGTACTAATGGTGGCAATCGGTTCCATTACGGTGGGATCTCTGATGGTGATCATGCCCGCACTTGTACAAAAATACACGGAAAAGGTCATGGGTACTGACCAACTAGCGATGGGACATTTTTCTACTTTCTCTTACCTCATCGCGGGATTTGTTGGCTCTAAGTTGGGTGATACCTCAAAATCAACGGAAGATCTCAACGTACCGAAAAGTCTGATGTTTCTGCGAGATACGCCTGTTGCCGTTGCCGTCACGATGGCACTGTTTTTCATGGTCGCGTCTATTTTTGCCGGCGGTGATTTCGTGGAAACGGTATCAAACGGTCAGAACTGGGTGGTGTTTACCTTTATGCAATCACTCGTGTTTGCTGGTGGCGTATATATAGTGCTGCAAGGGGTAAAAATGCTGATTGCTGAAATTGTACCGGCATTCAAAGGGATTTCCGATAAGCTCGTGCCTGGCGCTAAACCCGCATTAGATTGCCCGATGGTATTCCCTGTAGCGCCAAACGCCGTGTTGATCGGCTTCTTATCGTCATTTGCGGCTGGCCTTATCGCCATGGCCGTGCAAGGTGCGATGGATTGGACCATTATTGTCGCCGGCGTTGTGCCGCATTTCTTTGTTGGTGGCGCATCTGGAGTTTACGGCAATGCAATGGGCGGGCTGCGAGGTGCAGTGTTAGGTGCCTTTACTCAAGGTTTGTGTATTTCGTTTTTACCAATGATGTTATTGCCAGTGTTGGGCGGGCTCGGGCTAAAAGCCACGACCTTTGCTGATTTTGACTTTGGTGTTGTGGGACTCATTTTAGGATGGATCGTGTCATGAGTATCTGTCATTTAATCGGTCATGATAATATTATCATCTCAGCACAAGAGCTGCTTAGCGTGAATGCCGCCATAGAGCTAACGTGCTCTACGTTGCTCGCTCAGGGAAAAATTGAGGCAAGTTATCTCAAGGCAATCCAAGATAAGCATCAAGAAATTGGCGCTTTCTATGTGTTAGCGCCTAAAATTGCCATGCCGCATGCGCGTCCTGAGGATGGTGTTAATGAGCCCAGCTTGCAACTCACCGTATTCAAGCATGGTGTCGATTTCGAATCAGCAGAAAATGGCCCGGTCTACCTCGCGATCACGTTAGCCGCAACGGATTCCAATAGTCATATTGAAACCATTGTTGCGCTTTCTAAGCTATTCCAAAATGATGACGATATCGACGCGATTATCCAAGCTGAAAGTAAACATGAGATTGTAGATATACTTAAAAAGTACTAACGATAGAAGGGATGAGTTTTTTCCATCGCTTGCTCGTCATATAGACAGATAAAGCCAACCCAATGGCGGACTAATAGAACAAGCATTAGTCCGCCATTTTTATATTTAAGCTAATCAGCCCGGAATAAATTGTCACAACATCATTCATGGATTATTACTACAAGCTAATTAACTTTATATTAATCACCATAGAGTAAAGTAATAAGATGATATACAAGGATTATTTTTATTAAATTATTAAAAATAATCAATTATAGAGATGACCAGTTATTGTTTACTCTACTTTTGACACTGGTTGTAATTATGAATGTTGCCATGATTATTTTTGGTTAATTTTTGAACAGCGATCAAAGGTGTAATGAAAAATTAAAATATAAATGCATTCCTGTGGCAAATATTTATACGTCCTCTAGGGTTTAGTGGTAAAGCACATATGCTTGCGCATGCTTAACCGCGCCAGTAAATATTAATACTCTACACATACAATGGAGTGATTATGAATATTTCATCAAAAGGCAAGCTCGTATTTGGAATCGCAGTGGGTCTCTTTTCCTCATCAGTGTTTGCGGTGCCATGTTCAGACTGTGCCAATGGTTTTGAACGTGGTGAGGTACCTCAAGACTACCAGCTAGAAGCAAACTCTGGGCCGTACTCGGTCGACACTATCAATGTCTCTCGGTTGGTGAGGGGGTTTGGTGGCGGCACGATCCATTACTCAACTGAATCAGGCGGGCAGCAAGGAATCATTGCCGTTATACCGGGTTATGTTTCTTACGAGAGGAGCATTAAATGGTGGGGGCCTCGTTTAGCCTCATGGGGATTCACGGTGATCACTATCGATACTAATACGATATATGATCAGCCTGATAACCGAGCACGCCAACTTAGTGCGGCCATTGATTATGTTATTGATAAAGGTAATGATCGGCTCTCGCGTCTGTATGGTTTAGTGGATCCCAATCGAGTCGGTGTCATTGGCTGGTCAATGGGCGGTGGCGGTGCTCTTAAGCTCGCGACCGATAGAAAGATTGATGCCGTGATACCGCAAGCACCTTGGTATTTAGGGCTGAATCGTTTTTCTAGTCTGACGTCGCCAACGATGATCATTGCGTGTCAGTTGGATGCCGTCGCACCAGTGAATGTACATGCCTCTCGGTTTTATAATCAGATCCCGAGTACAACACCGAAAGCGTTTTTAGAAATTGCAGCAGGTAGCCATTTTTGTGCTAATTCAGGTTATCCAAATGAAGATATTTTAGGCCGAAATGGTATCGCGTGGATGAAACGTTTTATTGATAAAGATAAACGATATAACCAGTTTTTATGCGGACAAAACTTTGATAGCAGTTTAAGAATTAGTGAATACAGAGACACGTGTGCTTACTATTAAATTCTTTATTCATTTCATTTTTTATCTGTTTTTAATAAAAGATATGTCATCACAAACGTGGTGACATATCTTGTTTTATTCATATGACGTTATTCAAAATACGGCGGAATTGGCTCAATTGAACCATCTTCATTGTGATGAAGCTCTGCCATTTTAATACTTCTTAAATGGGTTTGTCCGCCAGATAAAGAGCTATCATGATAGAACAAATACCACTTGCCTTTATATTGAACAATAGAGTGGTGAGTCGTCCAACCTAATACCGGTTCTAATATAACACCTTGGTATTTAAATGGCCCATAAGGTGAACTCCCTGTCGCATAAACGATTTTATGCGTATCACCGGTAGAATAAGAGAAATAATACACACCATTATTTTTATGGACCCAAGGTCCCTCAAAATAACGACGATCAGTATCGCCAGCCGTCAAAGGCGTGCCATCCTCATCGACAATGACGATATCTCGAGCATGCTCGTCTAAGCTAACCATATCGTCGGCGAGTTTTGCCATTTTGGGCATTAAGGCTGGCGCATCATCGGCCGGGTAATCATCGAGGCCAAATTCATCATGGGTCCATTTTTGTAGTTGCCCTCCCCATATACCGCCGAAATAGAGGTAGTAGTCATCATTATCTTGGAAGACCGCGGGATCAATACTGAATGTCCCTTCAATATGCGACTCTTCTGCGCAAAAAGGGCCTTCAGGACAATCAGCAACGGCTGCACCGATATGAAAGACTCCTTGGGCATTTTTAGCAGGGAAATAGAGGTAATATTTTCCCTCTTTTTCGGCTGCATCTGGAGCCCACATTTGGCGTTCAGCCCATTTGACATCTTTAACGTCTAATGCCGCTCCATGGTCAGTGACGACGTCTAATGATTCATCCAGAGAAAAGACATGATAGTCAGACATGGCAAAATGATCACCATCGTCATTGAGTGGCGTATTGGTTTCAATGTCATGAGAAGGGTAGACATAGATGTGATTATTAAACACATGCGCGGACGGATCCGCTGTATACATGTGTTTAACAAGGGGTTGAGATATAGCGGTTAGGGTGTCGGCTCTTGCGAGATCAAGCTGTGTAATTCTTTCAGCATCACTTAGCTCGGTAGTTTCTGTTTTTGAATCAGTCATTGTTGCGTCTCTTTTATTTTAATTAATGAAAAATATCATTACGAGACAAGCCTAAACCTGTTAATTGGAGTTCGGCTGTCTTATAAAAGGATTTATTTACACATAAATCATTTAGAATGCTTAATGTTATAGTCTTTTATCACATTTTTACGAGTTGAAAAGAAAGAATAATACAACATTTAATCGTAAAACCTCGCTTTATTCGTAATATAACTACATATTTTATATCATCCTGTCTGAATAGAATCTATCGACTGAGTTCTTTTATCAATTATGTTTTTTAATGCAACGAATAACTATTTTACTAATTGTGTTTTGCATCACAGAAATATAAGCCACCCATCAAGCATGTATAGTGTAACCTACTGATATTCAGTTCTATTTGTATTGTGATGGTTAGATTTTTGCCATGGTTATCACATAAAATAAATATCATAAATCCAATGATAATTTTAGTCGGTTGATTATATTCGCTGACCGCTCAGAATAGATATTAATGAAGTTTACCCTGGAGAATAAATAAAAATGAGCACTGCGAATACTGAAAGATTATCAGTCAAAGAGAAAGTCGCCTATGGGTTAGGCGACACCGGATGTAATTTCGTGTGGCAAACTGTGATGCTATTTTTAGCTTACTTTTACACCGATATTTATGGGCTTTCTCCAGCACATATGGGGACAATGTTCCTATTAGTCCGATTCATTGATGCGGTTACGGATCCTATCATGGGGTCGATCGTCGATAGAACTAAGTCAAAACATGGTCGTTACAGACCTTACTTACTCTGGATAGCGATTCCATTCGGGGCGGCTTGTATGTTCTCATTTTTTACCCCTGAATTTGGAGAAACCGGAAAAATTGTTTATGCCTATGCGTCTTACATCTTTTTGACCTTGATGTATACCGCGATTAATGTGCCGTATTGTGCTTTGGCTAATGCGATGACAAACGATTCTGCCGAACGTACTTCATTACAATCTTATCGTTTTGCCTTAAGTACCGCAGGTGGCTTAGTGGTAACGATGGTGGCATTACCACTCGTCGATTTGTTTGGTAAAGGTAACGAGCAAAGAGGTTATGTCGGGGCAATGGCCACAATGGGCTTCGCCGCGATTATTTTGTTCTTTGTGTGTTTTGCCAATATTAAAGAGCGTCATGTTCCCAAAGAAGAAACTCAATCTATTTTTAAAGATGTAAAATTATTGGCTGAAAATACGCAATGGCGAGTGCTGTTTATTCTCAATATCGTATTGCTGACGGGTGTGGTATTCAAAGGTGCCTCTACGATGTACTACGTGAAAGTCGTGATGGGAAGAGCCGATTTAGCCACTATTTTTATGGTATCAGGCATGTTAGCGAACATTGTTGGGGCGATTATCTCGGCGCCATTACTAGGGAAGTACAACAAACCTACGGTTTATAAAGTTCTTATCGTTATCTCTGGCATATTGTCTGCGCTCATTTACTTAGTTGACCCATCAAATATCATTGGTATCTTTGCATTAGTGATTATTCTTGGCATCGTACAAATGGCAACCACACCGATTCTTTGGAGTATGATGTCGGATGTGGTTGATTACGAAAAAACACGCAGCAACCGTTCACTGAGTGGTCTGGTTTTCTCAACTAACCTATTTGCGATTAAACTGGGTATTGCGCTGGGCGGAGCAGGCGTGGGTTATATTCTTGCTTGGGCTGGATACCAAGGTGGTGTCGTTGAACAATCAGCTCAAGTCGTTAATGCCATCAACCTTTTATACTCGGTGATACCTGGTGTTTTCTTTGCCTCTTTAGCGATATTCATGTTTTTCTATAAACTCGATAATCAAAAACTGGCTCAAATAAAACAAGATTTAGATCGCATAGAAGAAGGCAAAGAGTCTTCAGAGTTTGTTGGCGACAACAACAAAGAAAAAGAAGCACTTGCATAAAATCCCCCCGATACTATGTATTGCTCTTGAATGATGACAAAGCCCCATTTTTGGGGCTTTTTTTATTGGGAATAAAAGAGTCAGGCTCGCTTCTATCGCATCAGTTCATTCGTGTTTGTGGGGAGATGTGCAGCGGTTTATCATCAGGCTCTTATTGGTAGCGACTCCCTAAGTCTATATCTTGATGGGAGCCCGTTACCATTCTAGTCAGCTCTTGGCATCTAACTATTTTATGACTTTGAACTTTAAAACAAGCAAATACTTCAAAGATGAGAGTATTGGAGGGGGCTTTTAGTATTTCAACGAGATGGTGAGTAAACACGGTATCCTCATTTTCCGCGCTTGAGACGACCTCGAGACTCATACTGAGCGTTTGTTGTTTTAATAACTTCATGTGCTCAATAAAAGAGATATAGGTTAAGTGTTTACCATCGACGGTTTGTCGGTATTCAGGTGAGAAGTACAGTGCAATAGCGGCCTCATTATGACGAGCACTACCTATAATATTATTTAATGCGTTTAGAACTAAGGTATGGTTATCCATGGTTTTTTCTCGCTAATTAATCGAGAAAAAACTATACAACGAGTTCGGCTAAGTCTATTTTCGATATTAAGACAATAAATACGGTTAATAAGCCAAGGTGGGCATTGATAGAGAAACTCCAACATGACGTTAAGCATGAAACTTCGTGGCATATCCATTGTGAAGGACAGCTTTACTGGCTGACGAAAGGGATCATTCTTGTTGAAACGATAGACGCACAATGGCCTATGACGCCCGGTACATTGGGATGGATACCGGCAAATTGCAAACACCGAGCGCACGCGCTGACGAATCTAGAAGGTTGGCTGATTCATGTCGCGATGGATAGTGCTTATCCGGTTCATCCCAGTGTATTTGTGATGGATACTTTTTGTCATGCATTGCTAGATAAGTTAACTCATTGTTCTCAAGATACCTTTCCAGATATTTATCTCTCTTATATGGTCGAAATCATTGGTCATGAGCTTTGCCAATCTCATGATACAAAGCTGGCAATACCAATGCCAGTGGATAGAAGAGCTCGCAAGATCGCAGAACACCTGCTCTCCCAGCCCGAACAAATAGCAAATCGACAACAACTCACACAACGCTTTGGTATCAGCACACGAACATTAAGTCGGATTTTCATCAAAGAAACGGGGTTGACGTTCAATCAATGGCGCCAACTGGCTAAACTGATAACGTCTATGCAATGGCTATTGGATGGTATGTCGGTCCAAGATGTTGCTGAGCGCAGTGGTTACAGTAACGTCAGTGCCTACATTAGTGCCTTTAAACAATGGTTTGCCGAAACACCGGGACAATTCCAGAAATCCTCATGCGTCAATATTTCCTGAGCTGAGATGCAATGTTGTAAAACGACGTCCATTAAGAAGTCAGCGATAATCTATATGTAATATAAGTGCAATAAAATGACATCATCGGTTGTTCATTCCATATTGTGGTGATGTTTTTGGTTACTTTCTTACGGCTGTTGGCAATGAAAGAGGGTAAATAAGACATCTGGATATCTATCCAATGTTCAACGTATGATTAAAATCGAACTATGTATTAGGTACTCCTGTTTAAAGAGAAGAAATATGTTGTCTCAGCTCAACCAAAATGTCCGCCAGTATATGTTGGTCACATTTAACTATTGGAATTTCACCATCACCGATGGTGCATTGCGTATGTTGATTGTGCTGTATTTTTATGACTTGGGATATTCCACCTTAGATATTGCCTCGCTTTTTCTTTTCTACGAATTTTTTGGCGTCGTCACGAATCTTATCGGTGGCTGGGTAGGCGCTCGCCTTGGCTTAAACCGCACGATGAATATTGGCTTAGCCATGCAAATTATCGCTCTCTCCATGCTGGCTTTTCCTGCCAGTTGGCTGTCTATTCCCTGGGTGATGGCGGCTCAGGCATTGTCAGGTATCGCTAAAGACTTAAACAAAATGAGCGCCAAAAGTTCCATTAAAACCTTAGTACCAGAGAATGCTCAAGGCGCTTTGTATAAGTGGATTGCGATACTGACTGGCTCAAAAAATGCGTTAAAAGGTGTCGGTTTTTTCTTAGGCGGAGCATTGCTGTCTTGGATTGGTTTCCAAAACGCCGTCGCTGCCATGGCTGGTGTTTTGTTATTTGTCTTCATCGGTAGTGTGATTAGCCTTAAACCCGATTTGGGCAAGGCTAAAAACAAGCCTAAGTTCTCAGACATTTTTTCCAAATCTCGCAGCGTCAATATCCTATCAGCAGCGCGAATGTTTCTATTTGGAGCGCGTGATGTGTGGTTTGTCATCGCTTTGCCGATTTATCTAGGCACTGTCTTTGAATGGGATCATAGCGCGGTCGGTGGCTTTCTTGCTATTTGGGTCATTGGCTACGGTATTATTCAAGCCATTGCGCCAAAGATAACCGGCAGAAAGTCCGGACATGTCCCTGATGGGAAGGATGCGATCGGCTGGGCTTTGGTATTGTCTGTGGTGACAGGCACGATGGCATACAGTGTGCAGCAGCAATGGCACCCAGAACAGATTATTGTCGTTGGATTGATGATATTTGGTGCGGTGTTCGCGGTGAACTCATCGCTCCACTCCTACTTAATCGTCAGTTATGCCAAAGGTGATGGCGTATCACTGGATGTTGGCTTCTATTACATGGGAAACGCCACGGGGCGCTTAATCGGTACTATATTGTCTGGCTGGGTCTTTCAAGTCTGGGGATTTGCGGCGTGTTTGTGGGTATCATTTGCTTTCTTAACCTTGACCACTCTCATTTCGTTTTGGTTACCCTTCCGCGTCAATTCAAACGTTGCTCAGCATTAAGTTGGTAAGCCGCGATAGAAAAATAACTTGTTATCGTCAGACACAACAAAAAACTCACTGTGTTTTCCAACATGGTGACGAGCAACGCCAACCTAAAACTTCGACCTCAAAAACGATGGGCTTAATCACATCATACGTTTCATTTATGAACCATTATTTATAGCTGTGCGACTTCGGTCGCTTTGCGCACGTCAGGTTTTAGTCACAGACTTACTTCATCAGTAGCGCCATTTATTGGTCATTTATAGTGATGAAGGATAACTATGTCGAGCTTTACAGAAAATAGGGACTATTTAACGGCTATTCAGTCATTTTTACGAAGCTGGCGTTAGATCTGCGTGCCCTGAATTGACAATAATCAGGATAAAAAGGAGAAACTGATGAAAGCATGGTTAATTGCCGCCAGCTTACTGGCAAGTTTTAGTAGCTTTGCCGCTGATGATACACCGATTGCAGAGCTAACATTATCTGACGCGAATTTACAGCAATGTATTCAAGACGCCGCGTCCAACTCCGGCGCGCGGACAATAGCAGAACTTGATTCTCTGGTATGTAGCACGAAAGGGGATATCTCACTTAAAGAGCTCGACCAATTTCCACAGCTAGAAACTATCCTTATTAGAGGTGGTAACATACGCGGGTTCAGTGGGTTAGCAGAGAGTAAAAACGTTAGCATGGTGCTGTTAAGTCGTGCCAACATTACCGATTTTGGAACGTTAGATAACCCTAATGTTGATATCACCTTGTCGGACGTTACCGCGAAAGATTGGCAGCAGATTACCCAGCTCCATGTAGGAAGTATTTTGATTCAAAATACGAACAACTGTGCTCAATATCACTTTCTCCTCAATAGAGAGGATGTGGCGCTCTTGACGCAGGAAAGTACTAACGATGAATTCACTGATGCGGTGATCTTTGGTTACGCAGATAAATTAGCTATTATGCTCGATTGCCCGCTGAAAGCTTTAAAGTAAATAGTGTTAGTTGTTATCGACTCACGGTAGTCGTTAACACGGTTTCAATACCGATAGTAAGCCATTTGCACTAAAGCTGTCATGAATCTTTTCAATTCAAGCGACAAACAAACGCTAAATTAAGCCACAATCCACCTAGCACCAAGGGCAACCCATTGCTTTATTGCCCCCATACTCCTATGCGGTTAGTGGACTTGAGTAACAGGCAAGGTGATACATCATGTTTCTTTACACTAATTTTTTAAAAGTAACCTTACTCAGTTGCGCTGTTCTAGCAATTGCGGGCTGTAATGATGAACTGGATACCAATGATAATAGCGGTGATACCTCAGAAGAGGTAATGAATATGTCTTCGGCTTTGGTGAAAGTTGATCAGCAAACGGGGAAAATAGACCATTCATCCTCAGTGGGGGGCATGGATTCAAGTTACGAAGGCGTGCGCACCGATGTTAAGGAATATACCGACCAGTTGCCGGATAGTGAGGCGCAAAAACGCTCTTTGCTACAACTTTCACAAGCTATTTCCGTCGCTATTCAGATGGGAGCGAATGGCAATAAAGATGATACTCGATTGCGACAAGTAACAGACGAAATTGGTCGTGGCGTAGGATGTGTCTGGCTTAGATATGATAGTGAACAAGCCGATGATAAAGTAAGACTGATAGAAAAAGTCACTGCCAATACACCAGAGCGCTTTAAGGCTTATATGAAATATTGCCAATCTATCAGTGGGTTTGCCTTTAAATTATCGAAAGAAGAGGACTCCTGCAATGACTAAAGAAGCGGTGAAAATAAGACCCGTAATTTTAAACGATATTTCATAACCCGCTTTAATATTGAACGGCAAACTTCCTTAAGAAGACGCCCACCTTCGACTTCTTTAAAAATTTTCACGATCTGTATTTCGGTATTAGGTATAGCGTGATTTTTTCATAGCGAGTTCTCCCTGATTCACTCAGTTTATGCTAAAGAACTCCAAAATGGTATGCCACTATTTTAGGGGATGATTACACCTCATTTAAAAGTAAGGCTCTTCTATAGTTTGGCCTGATTTATCAATATCAACTCATAAATATTTTACCAGCTAATAAGCAAAGTATGGTGCCCATGACTCGTTCTATCCACACTTTAAACGTTTCTATTCGAGATGTGATCGCTTGGGATGATAAAACAACAGCAACAATTATAAACCAGATTAAATGGGCAATACTTATAATGGCACCAAAAATAATTTGTATATAAATAGGAGTTTCAGGACTTACTACCTGTGTAAAAATACTTAAAAAAAACAAAGTTGTTTTAGGGTTTAAAGCATTAGAAATAAAACCTGCTTTAAATGCTCTAGCATCAGATAAGGTTGCTTTAGATTCTTGATGAACATCATCTTTCTCATTGTTTTTTTATGTAGTAATCCCTTAATCCCTAAATATGCTAGATAGAATGCCCCTGCATATTTGATTAATGAATAAAGAAACTCGCTTTGGGATATGATTAATGCAATACCAGCTAATGAGTACATAACATGTAACCAAATTGCTACACTAATCCCAAAAGCTCCAATGATTCCAGCTCTTCTAGAGTAAATTAAAGAATTTCTCGTAATCATAGCAAAATCTTGTCCGGGACTTATAACCATTACAACAGCAATTGATGTGACAGTTATTATAACTCCTAAATATTCATGCATTTGTATTTACTCCATCTTTTTAAATGTTAAAACTAACATGTCTCGAATTCCATTTCGGTCATCTGTCATTGGAAATATTCCTGAAACGCCATGGGAAATTTTTGTATCATCAACGTAAGTAGCATCACCTACCGCCATTTCAACTTGGTATAGTTCTTTTGTGCGGCTATCGTAACTAGTTGAAATTAAGCCTTTAATATTATTTTTGTGGATAGGAATCATGAATATATAGGAAACACCATCTTTATGTATTCCTTCTGGGGTAGGCTCTCCATGAATTTCATTA
>JBQGON010000101.1:0-12705 GCA_052087065.1 Vibrio sp.
CCAGCAATGAGGTCAGTAATAATGCCGACAATGTTGAATCTGATGCCTCGGAGAACCTAAAACACAGTCATGCTCAACAAGCGCAAATCGAGCAAATGGTCGCAGCGATTGAAGAAATGGCCACCTCCGCACAAGAAGTCGCCACGCAAGTAGAAAGTATTGCAGAAAATGTGCGTCAAGCCGATAGCAATGCTCAATCAGGATCGCGTGTTGTCGACTCGGTTAGAACCGATATTACTGCGCTCAATGCGCAATTAAGTGATTCTTCTCAAGCAATTGAACAGGTCAGCCTCGACAGTCAAAGTATTCAAACCGTGACCGCGATGATTGATGGCATTGCAGAGCAAACCAATTTATTAGCCCTCAATGCGGCGATTGAAGCGGCCCGTGCCGGCGAGCAAGGGCGCGGTTTTGCTGTCGTTGCCGATGAGGTGCGCACGCTGGCAAGCCGTACTCAAGAGTCAGTTAAAAATGTGGTCAGTATTATTGAGAAATTAAATAACTCAACACAAAGCGCAGTCAATCTCATGCATTCCAGTCAAGAGAGTGCGACTCGCGTGCTTGCTTCTGCTGAGCAAGCAGGCGACGCATTATCGTTAATTACCACACAAGTGAATGATATTACGCAACAAGCCGATACCATCGCAGCCACTGCTGAAGAGCAAGCCAATGTATCACAAGAAATCGCAGCTAATGCGACCGAGATCAGTGAGTTGAATAAAACCACTCATGCGATCAGTGAGCAGACGACCGCCAGCGCGCAAGTCTTAGCGAAAGAGGCGTCACACTTGAACGAGAAAATGGAATTCTTCCACTAGGATAGGAGCCTATTGGCCTAATCGACATCATCATAAAAAAGCCAGGCAAAACGCCTGGCTTTTCCTTTTCAAGGTGAGACTACACTCCCATCGCTAATATCGATTCGCCCATCAGATATTTAAGGCGCTCGTGTGAAGCATCGCCAAAGTGCTGCGTTGCCGTATCAAACATACGATCCAACGTCGATTTACCAAAATGATAGCCGCGATCGGAAGAAACGATATGATGAAAAACCAAACGGATAAGCGCAATAAACTCCACATTCGTTAACGCATTTTTCCAGCTGATAACAAACGTATCCACGCTATCTGAAAAATCTAGATGGCTCACTAACGTATTAAAAATGCGATCGTCTAGTGACGACGCGAAATCCGTTTTCTTCGGGAAATGATGACTAATGCCGGTGCGAGATATGCCAGTTTGTCGACTGAGAGAAGTATAAGACATTTTATCGTATCCGAATTGAATCAGTTGATCGACGACCGCATCCATAATCTTTTGAATGGTTATTTCCGTATCTTCTTTACTACGATTTGGCATTATATAAACTCTAGTTCACTATTAATAATAATAACGATCAACAGAGTGCGTAAACATACTTACCTTTGGTGGTCACTATCGCTCTGTTACATCATTTCCAATCATGACAAATTCAGTGAGTCTCACCACACTTAACAGTGATGATTTTGTCAATATATTCTCATTATTGATACTATAAGAAACTGATAGCTTATTAAAGTGTTATTTTTAACTATCTCAATTTAACTAACTCTTTCATTGGAAGTTTTACAGTTTGGCAATCTATGAATACGAGAGTAAAATAACCTTGTTTTTTATGGGAGGATTTACAATGAGTACAGAAAACTATGTAGAAGATGAAGTATGTGAAGCATGTGGTTGTGCCGGAGAAGTCGGCTATATCATCAATGAAGGCGACGAAATCGCTTCTGTTTCTGTATTTGCTAGCGATAAAGTCACATTGCAACAAGAGTTCGAAAAATACGTCGCCTTGGCAAAAGAAGTCAACGACAATGTCACTTATCAAATCGATCCTGCCTCAAATAATGAGACAGAACTCCACGCGAATTTCACTTTTGAGGTGAGTGCTGAAAAGATAATTTTTGAATTAAGATCACGTTCTCTAATGCGCTAATTATCGTTAAGACTTTTGGTTTAATGCTGATTGTGCCTATCTATAGGGACAATCAGCGTATTCTTACCCACCTGATTACTAATACAATTCCGTTTTCCATGAGTTATTTGCTATGCTTGTAGCTAACTAATTTCGTCTGGATACAGTCAAATGCGACGCTGTCATGTCACTCTCATGAGTTTATTACTGCTCGTCAGCTATGCGGTTCACTCGCAAGCATTGGACCGCTATCATATTCTCAATTACTTAGATAATTACGGCAATCTCGACTTACGTAATAAACCCTTTACCTCTCTGCCTGCTGGTTTAATTATCAAAGGCAATTTAAACATCGCTAAAACCCCCATGACATCACTTCCTGATGGGGTGCGTATCCAAGGGAGTTTGGATGCCTCAAACAGTGAACTAAGAAAAGTACCGCGCAGTGTAACGATCCTGGGATATGCCAATTTTTTAGGATCTCAGCTACGCTCGTGGCCTCGTGGCGTAAAAGTCGGCGGCTATCTTAACTTTACCGACACTCCTCTAAAAAAGCTGCCCGCTCGACTCAGAGTGAAAGGTGACCTAAGTGTGATACGCACCCCTATGACCGAGTTACCTAATGGCATTGTGGTGCAAGGCGATTTGTATATCGGTGGATCTAAAATCACCACATTCCCTGATACCATGACGGTTAACGGTAATATATTTTTAGGTGGCAACCGCATTACCCACTGGCCTAAACAGCTTAATTTGGGTGGTGCGGTCGCCCCATAGCAAAGAGTCTCCACGAACGCAGCGACTGTATTCAACCTAAAAAAAGAGAAGCCTTGGCTTCTCTTTTTATTTCATGCTTGACTGATGGCTTTTGTCAAAGCGTCGCTAGCCAGCTTAACAATGGCCGGGCCGATTACGCACTGGATTGGCGTAACTGTCCAATAAATACGGATGCGCGGCTTCTGGAAGCTGCGCTAACTTGTTCTCAAGAATCGCTTTCACCTCATCAGACACATCATCACGCGCTGGATCGTTCGCCAAGTAATTGATCGGGAATAACTTGTAATGCTCATGGATTTGACGATCAATTTCTTCTGCTAAAATTTCTGGCGTGTCGCAATGCTGGTCAATCACGTCACCAAAAGTAACGTGCACTCGCCCTTTCTCACCGATAATCCCTTGAATGATGCTTTCAATATCCTCAAACTCACGCTTTTCATAAGCGCCGGTTTCGGCTTTTTCATAGAGTTCACGGGCTTTAGATACATCACAAGGATCGTATTCGTATGAAATAGACACCGGAACAATCTTCAGTAAACGGGCATAATCACCGAAATCAATTTTTTGTTTGCGCCCTTCCACATGGAACATTTTTAAAATTGCAGGATCGGTATAATCATTACCGTCTTTCGCTCGACCTTCTTTTTGCGCGATCCACACCGAGTTGCTGGTATCGAGAGAATGTTTAATATAAGACGACAGCGTGGACAGAGCTTTCATCATCTCACGTGGGCCTTTCATCGAACGCTTAACAATAAAACTCTTATTGAGCCTCATTAGTTCAGTCGCACACGGCTTACGCAATAAATTGTCTCCAATCGCGATCCGCACCGTGCGGTGACCATGTGTGTACAAACCATAGTTGACCAAGGCTGGATCCATAGCAATGTCGCGGTGATTCGAAATGAAAAGATAGGAGGTGTCTTTATCAAGCTTATCTAGGCCGCTATAAGTCACCCCTTCAGTGGTATGGCTTAGCGTCAAATCCATGTACTTTTTGACTTCAAGTTGAATGGCTTCAACCGATGTTAATTTAGCCCATTTAAATTTTAAGTACATTTTTACCAGTGGGCTCATCAAAGATTTGACCCAGCTCGGTTGGCGTTCAAAACGATGTTGCAAAATGGCCGAGATAAACTCTTCATCGTTGATCAATCGGCTTAACGCCGCAGGAATTTCCTCATCATTGTAAGGACGAATATCAGAATATGGATCAGTTTTCGTTGTCATTATTTTTTTACATCAAAGTTTTATATCAAACATAATTAAGCGGCCCTATTCTACCGATACTCATCAGCACTCGCAGCCTGCATTGAGACGGAGTTGAACAGGTCGGACCAAAAAGATAACTATCAATTCGTATCGAGTTGGTTTTTCTTCAAAGAAGCGGTACTCTAGCGTCCTTAGCACCACGAGGTATTCTATGAACTACGCGATCCAGTGTGACACTCGTCATTTTCCTATATTACATCTCACTGCACGTAAGCGAGCGAACAAGCACAGTTTAATTCACGTCCAGCAGGGATTATTGCTTTGCCGTTTGGGCAAGTATGATTACGCCATTGAAGCAGGACAAAGCTTTTGGATTCCACTAGATTGCCTATGCGCACTCACCTGTTTTCCGAATACAAGCTATACACGTATCGACTTTTCTGTCCGACTGCGTGACGCGTTTCCTCATCAAGCAGGTTATATCAAACCAAGTAATCTCGCCTTATCAGTACTCGAAAGACTCCAGAAAATTGATCGCGATGACTCTCTCTTTGCTCCATTGACGCAAATATTGAAAGCCGAAGTCACTCATGTTGCACCGCATTTGTCACAGAGTAATCTTACTAACTCCGTGTCTACTTGGACGCCAGAGAGTTATGCTGGCCTAGCCCAAGAGCAGCATATGGTATTACTTGTCAGAGAAGCGATCAAACGAAAACAGTCAGGACAAGCCACAGAAACCATTTTAAGCGACCTTTTTGGTGGTGATAACGCCTTCGCAGAGCAATGGATGCAGGTCATCGCTAACCAATCTCTTTAAGCCCGTGCGTCAAAAATAACAAAATAACGGAAAAAGCAGCCACATGCTGCTTTTTCCGATGATTGCGATGTTGTCAGCTCACTCACGCTTTTGCTCGCGAAGATTGACTATGTTGATCATTCAGCAGACAAATATCTCATTGTTATGCGGTGCCTCTCAGGTGGAAGATCATCATTTTCATCCTAAATATGTCCCCTTCTCATTCAAATTAATATTGAACCTAAAGCATATATTATTTAATCTTCTACACTTAAAGTCTGATTTTTAAGAATAAGTTGATAACAATGACAATAACCGCCCCTCTTTATTGGCGATGCTTTCTTGCTGGTCTCTGTCTATTCAGTGTTTCCTCTGCGGCCAATGCAAACAACTGGTATTCAGAACGTGATGATGTCCAACACACTGGCGTATCATTTGTGGTTGGCGCAGCATCCGAAGTGTATTTTAATAATCTCATTTACAGCAATGCCTCCTGCATGGCAGTCGGAGTCGCCAAAGAGGTACGTGACGAAATCGCCTATGGCGGGTTTAGTAACAGCGATCTCGGTTACGATTTGGTGGGGTGTGTCACCGGAACGGTATTGTCACGCTTTGTAATGCAAGGCCTATCGATATCGGCAAACGACAACCGCTTTTCTCTAAATTACCAACTTTCTTTTTAACGTGCTGACTCATCATTATTTTTATTAATCAGCACGTATAAGAAATATTCGTTTTCGTGGGCGGCGACTTTAATCGCCAGTTACCACGACATCGGTTTTGGGTACACAACAACACGCCAGTGCGAGGCCCTGCTTACGCTCTTCCTCACTGAGCGCTGGCGCATCTGGTTGCTCAACCTCTCCAGACTCGATGTGAACTCGGCAGGCACCACAGGTGCCTGCGCGGCAACTGTAATCCAGAAATATCCCAGCGGACTCAGCCTGATCCAACAACGTTTGTTGATTGTTGCCTGTCACTTCTTGTTGATTGATGGTTAACTGCAACGACTTAAACGGCTCAGCCACTCTCGTCACCACGCCAAACGATTCTTGATGATAAGCACCCTCTGGTAAGCCTTTTCTCATTAGCAAACTTTTAGCTTTTTCCATAAAGCCTTCAGGACCACAAACATACACTTGCCGTTGCTCCAGTTTATCAATCGGTTTGATATGAGATAACGATAAACGTCCTTTCAACCCATGCCAATCCGCATCGGGTTGCGTTAAACACAGCCGCACCGCTAATCCTGGATGTTGATGATTCAGTTGCTCCAACTCAGCTAAACACGGAATGTCTGCTTTGCTACGACACTGATGAAAGAACACCACATCATTCAATTGGTGGCGATCAGCTAAGTAACGTAGCATGGATAACATCGGCGTCACGCCACTGCCCGCCGAGAGTAGCAACAAAGGGGATGAGTTCGCAGCATCCTCTGACAGATAAAAGCGACCTTCGGGCTCTCCGCTTACTAAGCTATCCCCAACATGCAGATTATCCATTAACCAATTGGAGACACGCCCACCCGCTACTCGTTTAACCGAAATGGCGAGGCAATCTGGACGCGTTGGACTGGATGATAACGAATAATGCCGAGTCACTCGCTTACCATCGATATGCAGTTCAATGGGGAGGGACTGTCCGGGCTGATAATTTAACGGCTCACCGCTTTTGGTACGCAACGAAAAAGTGACAAAATCGCGTGCGATGAGATCACGAGCCACACATTCGAGCTTATGACGTTCATCGTGATACTGAACCGGGTCATGATACTCAAGCACTTCTATATCATCATCTAAGCTTATCATTCCTTCATTCAATGCCACCAAGTTTTGCCCAAAATCGACGCCACCATTTGCATTCTTACGAAAGCGTAATAAGGTTTTTAGCGGCTCTTTACTAGCGCGAAATTGGCCGAGCTTGGTATCCACCGTCGTCAGCACACAGCGTTCACACGGTTTTACCGATAGAAATTCCACATCACCAATGCGAATTCGCTTCCAACTGTCTTCAATAAATGGCGTCGTGCTTGCCACAACCAGATTGGTACGAAATTGAGTCATATCGTGAATGTCTGAACTGCGTCGATTCAGTTCATCGAGCGACCCTTGACTGATCACTAACAGTGGATAGCCATCAGCAAAACTTACGTTGTGACCGATCTTCTGCCGAAAACGCTGTGATTGCTCGCCAGTAAATAATAGTTGTACTGGCTGACCCACCACCTCGCTGAACCATTGATTGGCTTGCTCGTTAGTCGAATAGGCCGTGAATGTATCTTTCCATACGCTGGTGGTCACTTCGTTATAGTCTAACTCGTCATAACGAACCGTTAACGGGCGAGCGACTAAATCTGGCGCCGAAAAGGTTAAACCATCGGCTAATAACGCCGAACGCACCGTGACCATTTGTGGATGACGGCGCGCAGTCACCATGCTGCCATCTGGGTATGCCAGCATAAAACGACGGTCGAAACTGAGTCCTTGTTTCTCAACCCAAGCTTGAGACATGGTGATTCCCCCGACAGATTTTACCGGGAATACATTAATATGAGAAAGCTTGTTGGCGGGCATTATTCGTCCTTTTTATGCGGGTTTATCAGTATCATAAGATAAAGTACACTGAGTTGCACTAGGAGGATGGTGTAAAAGCTGCGCGACGAAACTCGGCGAAAAAAGCCAAAATTAATCAGTGCAATCGTTTTCGGTTTCCTCTATCATCCTGTCGCCTAAGCCTTACAGTTTTTCCGCGAAACACTCAAATCTTAGGCT
This sequence comes from Vibrio sp., assembly GCA_052087065.1. Taxonomy (GTDB): domain Bacteria; phylum Pseudomonadota; class Gammaproteobacteria; order Enterobacterales; family Vibrionaceae; genus Vibrio. The sequence goes on from JBQGON010000101.1 coordinate 7,514, forward strand.
CCACATTGCTAATTTCTATTACTGCAGGGAGCTATTATGACAACACTTACGATTACCCGTCCTGACGACTGGCATGTTCACCTCCGTGATGGAGAGGTACTGAGCGATACCGTGCGCGATATCAGCCGCTACAATGGACGCGGTTTGATCATGCCAAACTTGGTTCCCCCTGTTATCAACACCGAACGAGCTCAAGCCTATTACGACCGTATTATGGCTCAAAACCCAGCCCAACCTTTTACCCCACTGATGACGCTTTATCTGACCGATAACACGACCGCAGAGGATATCTATGCCGCCAAAGCTTCTGGACTGGTGGTGGCATGTAAGCTCTACCCCGCTGGTGCAACGACGAACTCCGATTCTGGTGTTACGTCCGTTAAAAATATTTATCCGGTATTAGAAGCGATGCAAGACGCTGGGTTGTTACTGTTGATCCACGGTGAAGTCACGCATAATGAGATTGATATTTTCGATCGCGAAAAAGCGTTTCTAGACAACGTCATGACACCGCTCGCGCAAGACTTCCCGCACTTATCGATTGTCATGGAGCACATCACCACCGCAGACGCCGTCGAATTTGTTAAGCACGCGGGTAACAATATTGCTGCCACCATCACTGCGCATCACTTATTGTTCAACCGTAACCATATGCTAGTGGGTGGTATTCGTCCGCATTTTTACTGTTTACCCATTCTGAAACGTGCGACGCACCAAGACGCGCTCATTAACGCTGCCACCTCCGGTAGTAAAAAATTCTTCCTTGGCACCGATTCCGCGCCGCATGCAAAAAGTGCCAAAGAAACTGCCTGTGGTTGCGCTGGGCTATACACAGCTCACGCAGCATTAGAAATGTATGCAGAAGTATTTGAAAAAGCAGGTAAGCTTGAGAATTTAGAAGCCTTCGCCAGTCACAATGGTGCGGATTTTTATGGGCTACCTCGTAACCAAGATACCGTAACGTTAGAGAAAAAACCTTGGAGCGTGCCGACTGAAATGCAATTTGGCGCCAGTGTCGTGGTACCGATGCGTGCCGGAGAAACCGTGCAGTGGGCAGTCATGACCGACTAAGTGCCCCCACCATCGTGAGTGACGGTGACACAATAGACAAAGCGCGCACAGGGCGCGCTTTGTCTATTGGAACATTAAGGCTCGATTACTGTCCACGCAATTTGTGATATCCGCTAAGGATAGCCACCAGCAATAACCCAGCAATAAGTCCAACAAGGCCATTTAACAGCGGCATGGCCAACATCGTGCCAAAGGCTGTGCTTTGCTGCGCGCCAAGCAGAGCCTCAAAGCTATGATGAAAAAGTGGAATATTATGGACGATAATTCCTCCTCCCACTAAAAACATCGCCAATGTGCCGACCACCGTTAAGCACTTCATTAACTTGGGAGCAAAATTGATCAAGCCATTGCCAAATAACGACAGAACGCCGGTATCTTGTGAACGTTTTTTGAGGTAGAAGCCCAAATCATCCAGCTTCACAATCACTGCAACCAAACCGTACACGCCAGCCGTCATTAAAATGGCAACAAAACTGACCACAAAAATACGATCAAACAGCGTACCCTCGCCTTGCACGGTGCCCAGCGCAATCACGATGATCTCTGCCGATAAAATAAAATCAGTCCGAATCGCGCCTTTGATTTTCTGCTTTTCATAGCGTTCGAGATCGACCGGCGCCGTCTGTGGTTTCTTTTTCGCTTCAGTGGCACGCTGTTTATGTCCGGGACCAAATCGCTCAACGATCTTTTCTGCCCCTTCAAAACTCAAATAGAAGCCACCTAGCATCAGCAATGGCATTAATAACCACGGGACAAAAGCACTGATCAGCATTGCCAATGGCACCAATATACATTTATTGCGAAAAGACCCTTTCGCAACACCCCACACCACCGGTAACTCACGCTTCGCTTCAACCCCTGAGACTTGTTCCGCGTTTAGCGCTAAATCATCGCCTAACAATCCCGTGGTTTTTTTTGCCGCCACTTTCGACATTACGGATACATCGTCGAGCACCGTCGAAATATCATCTAACAATGTCAGTAAACTTGCACCAGCCATATTGGATCCCGCTTAATCAGTAAAACATCGTCGTTTATTGTGTCGATTCAACCTTCGCGACACACCTATAAATACCATGCAAGCTAACACACGTCCACCAGCATTAGTGACAGCGTCACGTTAATTCTTACCTGATATCACGGTGATGAGAGGTAACCACATGAACCGTCAACAAAAGAAACCCACAACGCGCCTTGACGGGTTACAAGCAATCGATGATGATTAGCGCTACATAAGGAACACGTCTCGGAGAATGGTATCCATGTCAAATAATGATAATCAACAAGATCAAGCCACCACGTATACCGCTGCGCATTGGGGATTGTACGAAATTTCGCATGGCATGACGGACGCCATGACCATCGCGCCTTATCGTCATGATCCGAATCCTTCTGATATCGGTCGTTATTTGAATCATCCTCACGTTGAGGCGTTGCGAGTACAAAAACCGGCCATTCGTAAAGGCTGGCTCGACAACCAGCAAGGTAAAACTGGCGCCCCGCGTGGCGGCGACCAATACATCGAAGTCTCATGGGAAACCGCGTTAGATTATGCTGCCGAGGCCCTACGCAAAGTGAAACAGCAACACGGTAATCAAGCTATCTTCGGGGGCTCTTATGGTTGGTCGAGCGCTGGACGTTTTCATCATTCACAAAGCCAAGTGCACCGTTTTCTCAATAGTTTTGGTGGCTACGTACGCAGTAAAAACTCATACAGCCTTGGGGCAGCGAGCGCCTTGATGCATTGGCTCGTGATGCCGATGAAAGATCTGATGGAAAATCATACCGATTGGCAAACCATGGAGAAGCATTGCGAATTATTCTTGTCTTTTGGTGGCTCAAAGTATCAAAACGCGCAAGTATCCACTGGTGGAACCGCCGAGCACCGCGCGCGCGGTGGATTAAATGCAATGCACAACGCTGGTGTACGTTTCATTAACGTCAGCCCCGTATCTGATGATATTGAAACAGGGGGAAATGTGGAGTGGCTCGCAATCAAGCCCAACACCGATACTGCGCTCATCCTCGCCTTGGCCTACACTCTGCAAAAAAACAGTTTACACGATCACGCCTTTCTTGAGCGTTATTGTGTCGGCTATTCACAGTTTGAGCGCTATTTAACTGGCGAAACCGATGGGCAGCCAAAAGACGCTCAATGGGCGGCAGCTATCACAGGCCTTCCCTCACAGCGCATCGAACAGCTGGCCATAGAATTGTCGTCGCATCGCTCAATTATCAATATGGCATGGTCACTGCAACGCGCCGATCATGGCGAACAGCCGTGTTTTGCGCTGATTACATTGGCTGCCATGCTCGGCCAAATTGGGCTACCCGGTGGCGGTTTTGCCTTTTGTTACGGGGCAGAAAACTTACTAGGTAGTCCACACAAGCATGTGTTTGGCCCAACATTTTCGCAAGGCAAAAACGCAGTTGAGCATTTTATTCCCGTCGCGCGCATTGCCGATATGTTACTCAATCCTGGTGAAAGTTTTACCTATGAAGGGCAAACCTACCAGTATCAGGATATTCGGTTAATTTATTGGGCTGGCGGTAACCCATTCCATCACCATCAAGATCTCAAACGATTATCCGAAGCATGGCAGCGCCCAGAAACCATCATTACCAATGAGCAATATTGGACGCCCTCTGCCAAAATGGCCGATATCGTTTTCCCAGCCACCACCACTTTAGAGCGCAATGATATTTTCTACGCCAAACGTGAGCCGATTATTGCCGCGATGAAACAAGCTAAATTGCCCGAAGGCGAAGCGTGGGATGATTATGCTATTTTTGCCGCATTATCAGAGCGACTAGGTATTGCCGAGCACTTTACTGAAGGCAAAAACGCCGATGAGTGGCTAGAGCATTTATATACCAATTGGCGTCAAGCACTGAAGGAAAAAGAAGGATTTGAATTGCCGGATTTTGCAACGTTCTGGCGAGAAAATGAAGCGAACATGCCTCAGTCGGACGAACCCGTTATCATACTCGAAGCGTTTCGACGTGACCCAGAGGCCAACCCTTTAACTACCCCCTCGGGTAAAATAGAGCTTTTCTCTCAATCGATTGCCGATTTTGGCTTAGATGATTGCCCGGGATACGCATGCTGGATTGAGCCCCATGAATGGTTAGGAAGCCCGAAAGCGCAGCAATTCCCATTGCACTTAATTTCCGATCAGCCAAAGAACAAATTGCATAGCCAGCTCGACCATAGCCCACACAGCCGCAAAGATCGCATTCATGGCCGCCCGTGTATATCAATACGCAAGATGCCAAGCGTCGCGGACTTCACTATGGCGATCTAGTGCAGGTTTTCAATGAACGCGGGCGATGCCTTGCCAGCGCTGTACCCAGTGAAACCGTGCGTGAAGGCGTGGTCAGACTCGCCACCGGCGCATGGTATGATCCCCAGCATTGGCAAAATGACCAAGGTGGATTACTGGAAAAGCACGGTAACCCGAATGCGTTAACCGCCGATGTGCCAACGTCGAGTTTTTCTCAAGGAAGCACAGCGCAAACCTGTCTCGTTGACATACAAGCATGGTCTGGAGAGTCACTCGCGGTCACCGCCTTTGACCTTCCATCACTGACCACTGACAACCATAACGTTTAACGGCTAAACTCTTAACGCTCAGCCGACTCCAGCCACCTCACCGTCAGATAGGCTGAGCGTTCCCGTCATTATTAACGAAAAGTTATGCGTCTCGTTCTGCGAGTACGTCTTTAAACGCAAACATACCATTTAAAGCCGCGGGGAAACCGGCATAAACGGCCATTTGCAGTATGACTTCCTTGAGCTCTTCTTCGCTACAACCGACATTGAGCGCGGCATGCAAATGAACCTTAAGTTGTGGAGAGCAATTGCCTAAAGCGGTTAACGCAGCGACAGTTGCGATTTCGCGAGACTTGAGATCCAGACCGGACCTTGCATAAATATCACCAAAAGGAAATTCGATGGTATATTTAGCTAAGTCAGGGCAGATATCTTGCAAGCTTTCAATAACATTGTGGCCTGCTTCGCCATCAATACTATTGAGTAGCTCTAAACCGGTATCAAAACGTGATTTTTCCAAGGGAGTGCTCCTTTATGTGTCAGTACATAAAGAGCATACATGTTAGAG
>JBQGON010000102.1:0-12689 GCA_052087065.1 Vibrio sp.
TTTTTGGACCCGGTACGGGGAGCTTTCTCATTCTTGCTCTGCATTATCTGCTCAAGTTTGATTTAGTGTCAGCTTCTGCTACATCAAAAATGTTTAATTTCTCGTCTAATATTGGGGCGTTGATTGCCTTTATGTTTGCAGGGAATGTCATGTATTTTCTCGCGATCCCTTTGGTTGTTATGAACCTTCTGGGAAACCATATCGGCAGTGGCTCTGCTATGAAATATGGTCCTAAGCTTATTCAGCGCACCATCTCTGTGTCGCTTAGTCTATTGATGTTATCACTAGGATATAAGTTCTTAATCTAGCTCAGCCTTTTTTCTTATTATCAGTATGGCAGGGAAGTGGGGCACGCTTATCGAGGTTAATTCATGAAAGCCATTTACCCATAAAAAGCTATAAAGTGTGATTGGTATCACTTTTTGGTTGTGTGGTGCTTTTCATCTTAGAGCAACAGCAGGATAGTGTTGGCACACATCGCAGGTGTGGTGGAATTGGTAGACACGCTAGCTTCAGGTGCTAGTGACCTAACGGTCGTGGGAGTTCAAGTCTCCCCATCTGCACCAACTTTATCACCTACTCCCGCCCGGGAGTAGGTAGTAACTCTAGGAATACTATGAGCGTTGATGATTCATCTCCTTTCCCCGCTTATCAAACTCGAGTCATCACCCGTTATACAAAAAACGCGCATTGGGATGTGGCTGATGATGATCTTATCCAAGAAACGCCCGTCGCTATCGCCTTCAATGATATTGCCTACACGGTAATGATGTGTACGCCTCATGATTTAGAGGAATTTGCCAGTGGTTTTGCCCTGACCGAGGGCATCATTGATGCGCGTAAAGATATCCACGATATTGACATCTCCTCTCAAGATAATGGTATTACGGTCAATGTGCGGATAGCGAACCGCTGCGTCGCACGATTACAAGAAAAGCGCCGTTCTCTCGCCGGTATGACCGGATGTGGTATATGTGGCACCGAAAAGCTCGACTCCGTATGCCGTTACCACACGCCATTGCCAACACGTGACCATTTCGATATTGAACGACTTGATGAGGCTCTGGAACAATTACATCGTCATCAAACGCTGAATCAACGCACAGGCTCGACCCATGCGGCGGCCTACCTCGATACTCATGGACAACTAGAAGCCATCTTTGAAGATGTAGGGCGACATATTGCGCTCGATAAACTTATTGGGTGGATGTTGCGTCATCACAAACAAGGTGGGGCGATACTCGTCACCAGTCGCGCGAGCTTTGAGATGGTACAGAAAGTCGTCGCGTGTGGCGTTGAGTTCCTATTTGCGGTTTCTGCTGCCACCAGCATGGCGGCAGAACTTGCAGAGCGCTTGAACGTCACTCTTTGCGGCTATTGTCGCCATGGACGTGCGAATATCTATACGCATCCCGAGCGACTTAACCTTGAGAAATAACGCTTTGACTAATATGTATTTTTTGGTGATGTAAGCGTTAAGAGCATCGTAGGCTAAATGCTCAAAAAGTATTTAGAACATCATAGGCCAAATGATCAATGAGCATTTGGAACATCGTAGGCCTAACGCTTTTTACCATGATAACTCAGGTATTGCTTGGTACTGTTTGAGCCCATATAGCGTGCCAAGGTTTTCTCTGGAACATTCAATAAATCGACGACAATTAATCCATCCAGCGCATCATTAAAATCTGGGTCGACATTGAAGCTTACTAATTTTCCGTTTAACCCAAGATATTGGCGAAGCAATACCGGTACTCCTTTGCCTTCATCGATGCGTGAGATGACGCGACCCAATAGCTGTAAGTCGGCTAAAGAGGTTAGCAAGCTCGCATTCCATTGCGCTTGCTGAGTCGGCAGTGGATTGGTTGCCGCCACTAACTGAGCTTGCTGAGTATCGTAGTAATGGAGAGTCATGGTATCGGCAAGTAGGCGACGGGCTTGCTCACTGTAATCGTTGCTGATACTGACCGGACCAAATAAATGGGTATAATCTGGGTTATGGGAGACGTAGGTCGCGATCCCTTTCCATAATAGGAGTAACGGTGCCATTGATTTTTGGTAGCGATGGTCAACGACCGAGCGACCCATTTCGATAGATTTTCCCATATTCTCAATAAATTGGCGATCATATTGAAACAGAGAACTAGAGTACAATTCATTGATATGACCGTACTCAAGGAGTTTATCTACTAACCCTAAACGATACGATCCAACTAGCCGTTGTTGCTCGTTATCCCAAATAAAGAGGTGCAGGTAGCGACGGTCATACTCATCAATGTCTAAGTCTCGTCCCGTTCCTTCGCCGACCAATCGAAAATTTTCTTCACGTACACGACCAATTTCTAGCAGCATGGAAGGGATTTTCTCTGCAGAGGTGCAAAAAACGTCAAACTGATTATGGCTGAGCATTTTGTCTTCGGCAGACAACTGGCTAAGATCGCGTATCAAGTCATTGATAGGCAATCGTTCAGCAATCGGAATCACACTCTCATCATAAGTTGCTTTATTGCGTGGCTGGTGGGTGACGGGTTGCAGTAAGTAGGTATTGAGTCTTAGATAGTTCACCAACTGCTGGTCACACAGGTGATTGACTTCTTTGAAGCGGATGGTTTCTCCGATGGAGATATTAATGGTTGAGGCTTTTTTATTGAGCAGTTCTCGGCCAAGCATTAGTGTCCGCAATAAAGGATGAATTTTTTCAGCCATATAGAAGCGACGCGAGTTTTTACCATCGATGTAAACGGGAACGGTGTGAGCTTTGTGTTTACGAATTAAGCGGCTAACCGACTGACTCCACTCTTTATCTTCGAGGCGACGCGCTTTGCGATCGACCAGTTGCGAGACTTCGCCAGCCGGAAATATCAATAATAAGCCATTTTGCGCGAGATGCTTATGTGCTTGACGCATCGCCACGAGATTGGAGCGGATCGCCTTGGCGCCTTCAAATACATCGACGCCAATAAAGAGTTCATCCAGTTCAGGCACGGTTTTTAAATAGTGATTGGCGAGTATCTGCACATCGCTGCGTTTTTGCAGTAATAGCTCTGCGAGAATAACGCCTTCGACACATCCTAAAGGGTGATTGGCGACAATAATGGTAGGACCGTTTTCAGGAATGGTATTTAATGTCCCGCGGGTAACCTGATAATGAATATTGAGCACATCTAACGTGAAGCGTAGAAATTGGCGGGTATCGCAGTTGGCTGGGCGTTGTGCATAAAATTTATCCAGACGGTTTAAGCCAGTCGCCCATTCAGCGATGTTCTCCCCTAAACCAAATGGCGTTTTTCGCGGTAATTTAAAAGGACTCGTCGATAACATAGCAACCACCTTACACATAATGTTTAGTGGTTATGCTAGTCATTGACTGTGTCAGATAGGCTGCAAAGAGATGAGCTTTTTATGACACACATATGAGCTGACGATAAGAATTGTACTTTAGGGGTATAGAGAAGTGACACTAGCATGCGATAAGGTAAATAACGGTATGATGTATTGAATACTTTCAAGGGGGAGGCGAAGTATTTGATACTCTATAAAATACCGTTGTTTACCTTGAGACCTATTTATAGAATAGAATGATTTGTATTACAAGTGTCGGGAATACTTGGATGCAATTTTGCAGTGAATTGCTAAAAAAGCAGTGATTTCACTGCTTTTTTAGTGCTTTGCTCTAGCAATCCATCATGAGTTAATAACACACTCTTATTTAGTTTCGAATTGCTCTTTCACCAAGCGATCTAACAAGCGCACACCATAGCCAGTCGCCCCTTTGGGTTTATTGGGCTGACCTTCTTTTGTCCATGCCGTTCCTGCGATATCAATATGTACCCAAGGGGTGTCATTTTCGATGAAACGAGATAGGAACTGACCCGCCACACTTGACCCACCAATACGAGGTTTATTGCCATCGTTACGCATGTCGGCGATCTCGCTTTTCAGCAGACGATCAAACTGTCCACCCAATGGCAAGCGCCATACGTATTCTTGCTCGGCTTCGCCAGCGGCGGTGATTTGTTCAACCAATTCATCGCTATTGGAAAAGACACCCGCAATTTCTTCGCCCAGCGCGACTAATACGGCTCCAGTTAAGGTGGCTAGATCAAACATGGCTTTGGGTTTGAATGTACGCTGCGTGTACGTCATCAAATCACAGAGGACTAAGCGACCTTCGGCATCGGTGTTCATGACTTCGATAGTCTGACCGGACATGGATGTCACGACATCACTTGGGCGCTGCGCTTTATCACTTGGCATATTCTCAACTAAGCCGAGTACACCAATCGCGTTCACATTCGCTTGGCGTTTAGCGAGAGCCACCATGAGGCCAGTAACTGTTGCGGCGCCGCCCATGTCTTCTTTCATTGTATTCATGGAGGCATTGGGTTTGAGCGACAAACCACCGCTATCAAAAGTAACGCCTTTACCGAGAAAGGCAATTGGCTCATCGTTGTTATGTGCACCGGTATATTTAAGAATGACCATTAAGCTTTCGTGTTGAGAGCCTTGACCAACCCCTAACAGGGAGGTCATACCGAGTTCTCCCATTTGCTCGCTATTGACAACTTCTACTTCAAGATCGTGCTCTTTTAGACAGATACAAAATTGCGCGAAAGATTCAGGATAAACCACGTTTGCCGGTTCCCAGATAAGGTCTCGTGTCACTTTGACCCCTTCAGCAACCGCATCAAGCGGTAAATAGAGCGCTTGCGCCGCTTTAGGATCATCGGTACCCAAAGTCAGTGTGGCTAAAATACATTTTGCTTGCAGCTCAGGACGAGTACGGTATTTATCAAAGCGATAGCTACTTAATTGTAATCCGTAGGCAAAGTGCGCAGCTTGTGAATCAGTTTCAGCAATGGCATGAATGTCGCTCAGATTAAAGGTTTCAACATAGTTAACGAGTGTATCTGCTGATTGCTGAACATCGGTCTCCGCTGGGCTACCCACACCAAGAAGAATGACGCGATCGAGGTTGGTATGTGCAGGGGCAACTAAATTAACCAGGGTGTTTTCTTTGCCGGTGAATGTTTCAACACGCATTGCACGGGTGAGAGCTCCTTGAGTTTGATCGTCGAGCTTTTGTGCCAGAGTTGACAATGGACCGTCTTGAGTCACCAAGAAAATAACGGTGCCTTGCGTTGGTAGAGCAAGCGGAGAAAACTGAACTTTCATCTGTGGGTATCCTTACTGATTTTATTATTACGAAGTATTGATCATGCTGCAGCATCATAGTATCTGAAGAAATGCCACCTCGTCACCTATCAGGCAGAGAAGGCCTGCTTGGCTGAGCAACACTTATTGGTCATTTAGGGTAAGGGATGGACGTACACTTGGCAACCGCTAACCCGTGGTAGGTATAGCATTAACGATGCTTGATTGAAGCAAGGCTGTTTGATCATAGGGATAAGAGTGAGGTGATGTTCATTGTTATGAGTGGTGACTGAGTTGAGGCAGATGTTTCGAGCGGTTACATTAATAAATTCAGTGTTTATTCTTTTAAATATGCCAATTTAAACTATTATTAACTAATAAAATGGTCAGTGCATAATTTTATTGATATTTATCATTTTACTGTTTTTATTATTTAATATTTTAAGGAAGCTTTATGTTATAAATGTTATGGAATTTAGACCAGTTTTATTGCTGTGATCTAATAATAATTCCATAACTTTTTTTGTTTTTCATTAAGTTGTGGTGGTGATAATAATAAAAAAACCATAACTCAAAATAGATTGGGTGAGGGTTGTCGGTAACAATATGATGAATTTTAAAAATATCAGTGTTGTAAAAAAAATATGGTTGAGTTATCTAGCTGTTTTGGTGACTTTAGGCATTGTTTCCTTAATACTAGTAAATAACTGGTCTGATTTAAGCAAAGGCCTTAATACATTGACAAATAAAAGCCTTCCTGCCGTAGCTTTACTGAAAGGAATGCAAGTTAATATTACCGTTGTGCGTAAAGATGAATTTTCTTTATTGACGAATGCGAATCACCAAAAATTGGGTGAATGGCTAAATGAGTTAGATAAAGTGAAGGCGAGTATAAATAACGAGATAGCTGATTATGAACGTTTAGAGATTAGTGCCCAAGAGCAACAGTTGTTTACTCAGTTTAAACGTCAGTGGTCTAAATACTCACAAGAAACCAGTGCTTATCGTTCATTACTAAGCTCAGGAAAACCGCAACAAGCGAATGAAGTGGTACTCAATAGTTATCAAACGTATGTCGATGCATATGACAGCTTAAAAGAAGTGCTATTACTGAATGAGAAACTATCTGAAACAATAAAAAATACGGTGGTGGCTGAATCTAAATCGACTGGCTTTACCGCAATTATTGGTATCAGTATTATTCTGCTGATCATCGCATGCTCTGCCACTATGTTGTCTCGTGCGATCTGTACTCCGATCAAAAAGGCGTTAGATTTTGCGACTCGTATTGCCGATGGCCAGTTAAATAATCGCTTTGATCCATCAGATTTAACCGAAGATGAGCTCGGTTTACTGCTTAAAGATTTGGAAAAAATGCAAAGTAACTTGCATGGGCTGGTGTCTGAAGTCAACGACTCGACGATTCAATTAACGGCCGCGGTGGAAGAGGTCAGTGCGATTGCTTCGCAGACCGCTTCTGGTATGCAAAACCAGCATGCCGAGTTAACCTCGGTTGCTTCTGCGATGACAGAGATGCAAGCGGCAGTCGCAGAAGTTGCACAAAATACCGAGGTGGGAGCGACAACGGCGCAAACCGCGACAGATATGGCCAAACAAGGCTCCTTTACGCTCGATAAAACGATCGGTGTCGTTGACCGTGTGCATACCGCTGTGCAACATTCCGATGAATTGTCGAAAGAGTTGGCGAAAAGCTCTAACGATATCAATATGGTGGTCGACGTTATCCAAGGGATCGCCGAACAAACCAATTTGCTCGCATTGAATGCGGCGATTGAAGCGGCACGTGCCGGTGAGCAAGGGCGCGGCTTTGCGGTTGTCGCTGATGAAGTTCGTTCTTTGGCACAGCGGACCACCGATTCAACGTCACAAATTATGACGATTATTAGTACGCTTCAAGAAAGTACGCAAAAAATGGGTGAGTCGAGTGCTGAGTGCCAAGATGGTATCCAGCAATGTATTGAGCAGGTGAGTGAAACGAAAGAGCATATTACTGCGATTGATCATGCTGTGGATAGCATGGCGCAGATGAGCACACAGATCGCAACAGCCTGTAGTGAGCAAAACTCTGTATCGGAAGAGCTGAATCGCAGCATTGAATACATCAACAGTGCCGCCTCTGAAATGAATGAAGGAACGGCACAAACGGCAAGTTCTTGTCAAGAAATCAGCCGGTTGGCTCATCACCTCAAAACACGAATGGACTCATTTACATTGTAACGTGTTATAGCAAATAAGTTCATTGATAAGGCCAAGCCAATCGCTTGGCCTTTTTTCTGTCTCCCAATCCTACCTCGGTTTTCAAACAAGGAAGCCGCATCAGATAAGCAATACTTTCTGCTGATGTTGGCCGTGTTCTCTTAACTCGGTTGCGAGATCTACGACTGATTTTTGCGCGCGTCTTTGTAGATTACTGTGAGAGCTATCTCTATTCACTATGCTAGATATTGCGTCGAAATCAGCATGTTTATATGGTTGTAACCGGTACCAAAAGAATAATCAGAAATAGAGTTAGTTTATCCAATGGCTGAAAAAGAATGAAAAGGTTGGAATATGACAGCGATCAGAGATTATACGCAACTGGCAAAAGATATCCTTCATGAAGTGGGTGGGCAGGATAATGTAAGCCAGTTTTCCCGTTGTGCGACACGTTTACGTTTAATATTAAATAACGTTCCTGAAGGTGCGGCAGAAAGGATTAAACAAATGCCGGGTGTGATTACCGTTGTCCAAAGTGGTGGACAATTTCAGGTGGTCATTGGTACTCATGTTTCGGATGTCTATCAAGCTATGTCTTTATTGCTTGATAGCCATTTATTGAGTGATAAGCAACAGAAAATGGGTTTCATTGATTCGGTGATTGCCGCGATGTCAGCCATTTTCGCACCGATTATTTTCATTCTCGCTGCCGCAGGCATACTGCAAGGCGGGCTTATTTTTGCTCGGTTTATGTGGCCGAATGTTGAAGCGACAGGCACATTTGAAGTGCTGAACTTTATGTCGTGGACCCCCTTTGCCTTTTTACCTGTTTTTATTGCCATTACCTCTGCCAAACATTTCAACTGTAATCCGTTTATCGCAGTACTTTGTGCATGTGCGATTATCAACCCGTCATGGGCAGACATTGCGGCAAGGATCGGCAATGGCGAAGTGATTACTTTCCTGTCATTGCCATTAGCTAAAACCGTTTATACCTCTTCCGTTCTGCCTCCTATTTTTATGGTATGGGCGCTCAGTTACGTAGAGTCTTATACTAAACGCCTCATTCCCGGAGTAATCAGCGAGTTGTTTACCCCGTTAATTTGTATGTTGATCATGGTACCGACAACGCTTGTCGTGATTGGTCCGGTGATGAGTTATGTGGCCAGCGCCATCGCTGGTGGGTATAACACCTTGTTTGATGCCGCCCCGGTATTGGCGGCAGCATTGATTGGCGGCATTTGGCAAATTATTGTTATTTTTGGCGTCCATTGGGGGATTACACCCGTCGTCTTTGCCAACTATGAAAACTTTGGTTATGACAACTTCCAAGCGTTTCAAGCGATCGCCGTTGTCGCGCAAATGGCCGCGGCTTTAGCGGTGGCGTGTAAAACCCGCAATAAACGAATGAAAGCGACCGGATTTTCGGCCGGATTAACGGCTGTATTTGGGATTACTGAGCCAGCATTGTATGGCGTGACATTAAGACTGAAAAAACCGTTTGTCTGTGGCTGTATTGGTGGGGCATTAGGGTCAGTCGTGGCAAGTTTATTTGGCACCTATTATTACGCTTACGCAGGGCTGCCTGGCTTGTTAACCGTAGTTAATGCGATTAGCCCAGATAACCCATCATCATTTATCGGAGAGTTAGCGGGGGTTGGCGTGGCAATCGTCGCAACCTTTGTGTTGGTCTACGTCGTGGGGTTTGAAGATCCCGTTGATGAAGAGTTAACCGAGCAAAAGGTTTCCCATGATCCTAATTCCGACAATCCAGATGCCGCTGTACCCAGCGTCAAACAAGCTGCGACATTGGTGAGTCCGTTAAAAGGGCAAATTGTGCCGCTATCGTCAGTCAATGATGAAAGTTTTGCGCAGAAGCTATTAGGAGATGGGATTGCAATTATTCCCGCTGAAGGTTTGGTTCGTGCCCCTTGTGATGCGGTCATTTCATCACTCACGGATACGAAACACGCCATCGGGATGACCATGGACAATGGCGCAGAAATCCTTATCCACGTGGGGCTTGATACGGTAAAGCTGCAAGGAGAGTATTTTGATTATTTAGTCACTCTCGATCAGCATGTCAAAGCCGGTGAGCCTTTACTTCGGTTTGATCTCGAAAAAATCAAGGCGCGAGGATATGACCTCACCACCCCATGCATTGTGATGAATAGTGACGAATATGAATTTAACCTGACAGAGGGTTCTCAGGATAAACACAACATTGAAGTAGGACAGCCAGTCATTCAAATGGCTTAAGGATAGAGAGAAATGAGTAGTGTATTACCGGATAATTTTTTATGGGGTGGCGCAGTCGCTGCTCACCAAGTCGAGGGCGCTTGGGATCGTGATGGTAAAGGCCCAAGTATTGTCGATGTATTATCTGGCGGGGATGTTAACACCCAACGTAAAGTGACGGATGGCATTATTGCTGGGGAGCATTATCCCAATCATCAAGCCACGGCATTTTATGACCATTACAAAGGTGATATGGCGTTATTAGCGGAAATGGGGTTTAAGTGTTTTCGTACCTCCATTTATTGGCCACGAATTTTCCCACGTGGCGATGAGCAAGAACCGAATGAAGCTGGGCTTCAGTACTACGATGATCTTTTCGACGAAATGCTCAAACATGGGATTGAACCAGTGATCACGTTATCTCACTTTGAAATGCCGTTGCATTTAGCAAAAGAGTACGGTGGTTTTAAAGATCGTCGAGTGGTCGATTTCTTTGTACATTATGCAGAAACGGTCATGCGCCGTTATAAGAGCAAAGTGAAATACTGGATGACGTTTAACGAAATCAATAATCAACGTGATTTGAATCTACCGCTGTGGGGATATTCTAACTCAGGTGTGGATTATACCGTTGAAGACAATCCTGAAGAGTGTATGTATCAAGTGGTACACCATGAGTTCGTCGCCAGTGCCAAAGTCGTTAAACTTGGTCATGCGATTAACCCTGCATTTCAAATCGGCTGCATGGTCGCTTGGGTGCCGATTTATCCTTATTCTTGTAACCCAGATGATGTGATGTTGGCACAAGAAGCGATGCGAAATCGTTTCTTCTTTAGTGATGTCCATATGCGCGGTACCTACCCAGCGTATACGCTGAAAGAGTGGGAACGTAAGGGCTACAATATCCAAATGGAACCGGGCGATCTGGATGTTCTAAAAGAAGGGGTATGTGATTATATTGGTTTTAGTTATTACATGTCTGTGGCGGTAAAAGCGGATGCTCAAACCAGTACAGAAGGTTCCATGAGTGGGTTTGCGGGCAGCGTGAAAAACCCCCATGTTCAAGCTTCTGAATGGGGATGGCAGATTGATCCGGTCGGATTACGTTATTCATTATGTGAATTACATGAGCGCTACAACAAGCCGCTATTCATTGTTGAAAATGGGTTTGGAGCAGTCGATACTGTGGAAGACAACGGTGATATTAATGATGATTACCGTATTGAATACCTAAAAGCACACATTGAACAGATGAAAGTTGCAGTGGCGTATGACGGCGTTGACCTAATGGGTTATACCCCGTGGGGATGTATTGATTGTGTGTCGTACGGAACAGGGGAATATCGCAAACGTTATGGATTCATTTATGTGGACCGTCATGATGATGGGACGGGAACCATGGAACGTAGCCGTAAGAAAAGCTTTTTCTGGTACAAAGATGTCATTAACACTAATGGTATGACGGTGTAATTAGACTTAATTTAATAACCGAGTAATTCGAAGAATAAAAAGCCTGATGGAATCTTCCCTCAGGCTTTTTATTGTCAGTTTGCAAGTGCTCTAAATATTCCCCACGCCACCATCAATTAATAGCTCGGCACCGAGCATATAAGAGGATTCATCAGAGGCCATAAAGACCGCCGCTTTGGCAATTTCGACAGGCTGGCCTAAACGTTTTAAAGGCACTAATTCACCGACTTGTTGAATGAGCGCGGCCTTTTCTGCTTCAGGTAACCCAAATTTATCGAACGCATCGGTGGAGGTTGGGCCTGGGCTTAACGCATTGACGCGAATACCACGATCTTTTAGCTCACCAGAAAGCGTACGAGCAAGCGAGATAAGGGCCGATTTACTGGCGGCATAAAGACTGCTTTGCGCCAATCCAATTTGCGCAGAAACACTGCCACAGAGAATGATCGACGCCGACTCTGATAGGAGTGGCAATAATGCTTGAATTAAGAAAAAAGGGCCTTTCAAATTGGTTGCGATGATTTGATCGAAATCTGTTTCGCTCCATGATTCCATTGGCTTGTGAGTGACATCTCCAGCATTAATGTACACCACATCTAATTTGGGAATGAGGTCGGTGAGTTGCTCCGCCAGATTGCGTTGTTGCTGATAATCAGCGGCGTTATTTTGTATGACGATGGCTGAGTCGTTAAGTGTATTGCGTGCATGGTCTAGGCCAGCGGGATTTCGCCCGGTGACGATGACGTGAGCGCCTTCCTGTTGGAACTGTTTGGCCGTTTCTAAGCCAATACCTGCGGTTCCACCGGTAATTAAGGCGTATTTATTCAATAATCGTTGGCTCATGGTTTCTCCTACTTGTCATTTGATCGACTAACCGCCATTATTGACTCATTAAGTATCAATAAGAAAGTAGGTACCAAATGGATACTAAAGGAAAAACAGCAAATAATCGTCCATCTTCTGCCATTTCTTGTCCCATGGTCGATTTTGTCAATATTGTATCTGGGAAATGGGCGATTCCGATTTTGTATCGTTTGATTGTGACAGATGAGACGATCCGCTTTGGCGCCTTGCAGCGTGCGATTGGACCAATCACCCAAAAAGAACTCACCAAGCAATTACGCTCGTTTGAAACACAAGGGTTAGTCAATCGCACGGTGTATCCTGAAATGCCGCCACGCGTGGAATATCAAATTACTTCATTAGGCAAAACGCTAAAGCCTACCTTGGACTCTCTGGCTCAATGGATGACGGTTCATAAACAGCAATTAATCGAGCATGCATCCCACGGTGAATAAAAACCAGCACGACCTGGTTATTTCTATCAAGTCAGCGAACGTATATACTTTAAATCAGTGTCTTCTTTATCTACAGGTCAGAATGACAATAGATAGCCTCAGGAATACAAAATGTTAATGAAAAAATTGGATGCGCCTCATGATATGAATGTGGGGGCTAGATTTGAAACGAAAAAGCATGGCAGTGTTACTGTCGTCGAATATTATAATACCTATACCGTCATCGTCGTATTTGAAAATACAGGAAATATTCGAGCAACAACCGCAACGAAGTTACGCAGTGGCCAAGTGCAGGATCGCTCGGTTCCGCCT
>JBQGON010000103.1:0-12627 GCA_052087065.1 Vibrio sp.
AAAGATTCAGTCATTTATATAATCTTCAATTTGAGTAAACGTCCACGGGTATCCTACCACATGGGGTTATTAAATTCGCCGGTCATCATCCTTGCAACCAACGCTCTATCCGCCCTGATACTACTTAGTTCAAGACAGCTTAGATTCTATATATTGTAATGCTTGTTCGACCACTTCTTCAATAGATAAACTGGTTGAATCAAGCAACAAAGCGTCGTCAGCAGGCTTCAATGGAGCCACTGCGCGATTACGATCTCGGTCGTCTCGCTGCTGAATTTCGCCTAAAAGGGCGTCAAATCTAACATCTAACCCTTTCAGTTGCAACTGCTTATAACGACGACGAGCACGCTCATCTGCGCTCGCATCGAGGAATATTTTCACTGGTGCGTCAGGGAAAACAACCGTTCCCATATCGCGGCCATCAGCAACTAATCCATTACCATCAGCAAAAGCACGTTGGCGGCGCAATAAAGCCTCACGAACTCGTGGTAGTGCTGCAACTTTTGATGCGGCCATGCCGGTTTCTTCTTTACGCAAGTCCCCAGACACATCTTCACCTTCTAGGATCACTTTAACCAATTCGCCTTCGCTAATAAATTGCACATCTAGATGAGTCGCAAGAGGCACAAGCGCGTCTTCAGAGTCTGTGTCCACACCATGATGAATTGCCGCTAAAGCTAACACTCGATAGATAGCGCCAGAATCTAAAAGATGAAAACCGAGTTTCTTAGCCAGTAACATGCAAAGTGTCCCTTTGCCTGCTCCACTAGGTCCATCTACGGTGACGACGGGGGTGTGAGAGGACATGTATTAACTCCAATATTGTGATAATTGCGCAAAAAGAATGCACCATGCGCTGCTGGCGAGAAATTATAATAACAAACCTGCTGCTACGCCAGTTTTGTATTGAAATTAGTCATGTATTCAAGTGTAAATAATTAGAAAACTCAAGCGTATACTTGAGTTTCCTATCGGCTAATTAATTGTCGCTAAGCTCACTTGAGACGCAAACGTTCATGATTCTTCGCGACGATGGTATCGCCAATCCCTTTCACCTTGACCAATTCGTCTTTTGTCTTAAATGGGCCATTTTTATCGCGATACATCACGATAGCATTCGCCTTCGACTCACCGATACCGTTAAGTAACGTCGCGAGCTCTTCCGCCGATGCCTTGTTGACGTTAACAGTAACTTGAATCTCATCGCTTTGCGGTGAGGAATCAGCCATCGCTGAAGGACTGGAAAGAGTGAACATAAAGAGAAGGGTAAAAAAAAGTGTACGGATATTCATATCAAAGCTCCTTGTATGGTTAAGCATTGTCATCATACAAGCTCTTAGAAAAGAGTAAGCATCCGCCAGATAAAATTACGACGGACCCTGTAAAGAGTCCGCCGTTGTATACTACGGTATTTCACACCACTTCGGTGTTACTTCACATAATACTCTATGTCGGTACTAGCGCGTAATACTGACAAGATACCTTGCATATCTTGCTTCACAATTAAACGCGGCAATTGCTGTTGTAACTGTTCATTCAACTTAGGCTTATTCGGCGTTGCAATGCTATCTAACGCCACAATAACGGTATTATCATCCGCATCTTGAGCGCGCTCATAGCTGGCTTTGCCCTTTTGCGGTTTCGTCATTGCAAAAACAGTACTCGCCAAAGCAGAGTTACGGTCAATTGTCTTTTCGCTGCTGAACGACAAATCATTCGCTGTTAAGACCGACTTATTCCCTTTATTAAGGGCAGTAATGACTTTATCGGCCAAGGTATTCGCTTGGTCTTCCGCTTTGATCGTCGTTAGTGTCTTCTCGACTTTCGCTTTAACATCAGCAAGTGGCAATAACGTTTCAGGGCGCGTCTGCTCAACACGGACAACAACAACAACATCTTCCGGACCCAGCTGAATCACTTTAGAATTCAAACCTTCATCTTTCACATCTTGGCTATCCAATGCTTTTTGAACATCTTGATTTTGCAGCAGATCAGGTCCCTTGCCATTCATGCCAATGAAATCAGTGGTTTTATACTGACTACCGATGGCTTTTGCCGACGCATCCAAAGAATCTGGGGATTCGAACGCGACTTTTTCTAGTTTGTCTTGCAGCTTATAGAATTTATCCACTGCTTTTTGATCTTTCAGATCGGCAACAATTTTCGCTTTCACTTCACTAAATGGTTTCGCTTTTGGTGCTTTGATGCCATTGAGTTTGATGATGTGGTAACCAAATGACGATTTCACGACGCCAGAGATATCGCCCACTTTTTTCAATGCAAAAGCCGCATCTTCAAATTTAGGATCCATGGTTTTAAGTTCGATCCAGCCGAGCTCACCACCTTGTTTTGCACTGCCAACATCTTGCGATTCTTTTTTAGCCACCACTGAGAACTTCGCACCGTTATGCAATTCTTTAAGGATTGCTTGCGCTTTTTTCTCATCACCTTTAATCAAGATATGGCTAACATCACGCTGTTCAGGCGTTGAATATTGCGCCTTATGCTCATCATAATATTGTTTCGCGGCTTTATCGGAGATCGAAATATCATCTTTCAAGGCTTTAGCTGATAACTCGAGATAAGAGACTTTCTCTTGTTCTGGACGAGTAAACGCTTGCGGATGTTCTTGGTAATATTGCTTAATTTCTTTATCCGTCAATGAGATCTTTTTAGCAAAATCAGCCGTATCAAGTGTGATAGTGCGAATTGAACGAGTCTGACCAATTAATGCAGCTTGCTGCTTCACTTCATCAGGTAACGTAAACTCACTCGACTGGATAGCTTGCATAAATTGATTACGTAGCATGTCTTTACGCAAGTACTCAGCAAAAGTGTCTGGCGTAAATTGTGAACGTTGCAACGCAGCTTGATAGACGCTCTTATCAAACTTGCCATCTTTTTGGAAAGCTGGAATTTGTAATAATTGCTGACGAACTTGCTTATCACTGACGCGCAACCCTAACTCTTTGGCGTGCTGTTCTATCAACTCATCATTAATCATACGGTCGAGAACCGACTTACGAAACGAGGCCACATAGGATGGGTCGCCCAATAAGTTAGAAAAGTAGTCGCCCATTTGAGACTGCATACGGTTGCGCTCATTTTGATATGCTTGTTCAAATTTAGCACGACTAATGGTGGTATCACCTACTTTTGCTGCTGCATTGTTGCTACCAGTTACGAGATAGCTGCCAATCCCTGCAAACACAAAAGATAAAATGATGAGCCCTAGAATAACTTTGATCGCGATGCTATTAGCGCCTTCGCGTAATCGATCCATCATAGTGTTATTGCTCTCCGGATAAGTAATTTAGATACGTCGTTCAATATGGAATAGCGCGATAATATCAGAAAAAGAAATGCGCATCAGTAAGATGCGCATAATTAAAAAAAGTTCTAACTGGAAACCGACTAACAATAGGTACGATTATTCGTTAACGGCATCTTTTAAGGCTTTACCCGCTTTAAATGCAGGTACTTTAGCTTCTGAAATTTGGATTTCTTCGCCTGTTTTCGGATTACGTCCTGTGCGTGCCGAGCGAGTACGTACTTGGAAAGTACCAAAACCCACTAATGCGACAGAATCATCCGATTGTAATGACTCAGAGACGGCTTCAATAAACGCATCAAGTGCACGTCCTGCTGACGCCTTAGAAAGTTCAGCATTCGCTGCAATTTGTTCTACTAATTGTGTTTTATTCACTGTATATCCCCTTTGGCAACCATGACGGATTATTTTGGTGCCGATTTTTTCCATTAATATTCCAAAACTCCAGCTCAAGCCTTGTTATAACAGGGCTAACGCTACACGGCTTTACGTTAGCGTTCAAAAAAAACGCTGACAAGCATTTTTTAAACTTATCAGCGTAATCTTTTACTTATTTTGCTGCGTATCACTCTTTTACAGGTGCAAAATCGATACCTGTTGGATCTTCAACCAAAGCAACCTTCAAAACTTCGTCAATCCATTGCACTGGACGCACGTCCAAATCCGCAATGATATTGGCTGGAATGTCTTCAAGATCACGCTCATTCTCTTTCGGAATAAGGACGGTTTTAATCCCACCACGGTGAGCCGCAAGTAGTTTTTCTTTCAAACCACCAATCGGCAGAACTTCACCACGTAACGTAATCTCACCCGTCATTGCCACATCCGCTTTCACCGGGTTACCCGTTAAGCTAGACACTAAAGAAGTACACATACCAATACCGGCACTTGGGCCATCTTTTGGTGTTGCGCCTTCAGGCACATGCACGTGGATATCACGTTTTTCGTAGAAATCAGGATTAATCCCTAATTTCTCAGCGCGTGAACGCACAACCGTTAATGCGGCTTGAATCGACTCTTGCATCACATCACCAAGAGAACCGGTTTGTGTCATCTTACCCTTACCAGGCATTGACTGCGCTTCGATAGTGAGCAGATCGCCCCCCACTTCTGTCCACGCCAAACCGACGACTTGACCGACTCGATTGTTATCGTCCGCTTTACCATAGTCGAAACGCTGTACACCCAAGAAATCTTTCAAGTTATCGATCGATACGTTGACGTGTTTTTCTTCTTTGTTAAGAAGAATGTGTTTCACCGCTTTACGACAAATCTTAGAAATTTCACGTTCCAGGTTACGTACGCCCGCTTCACGAGTATAGTAACGAATTATACCGATGATCGCTGAGTCTTCAATCGTAATCTCTTTTTCTTTCAAGCCATTACGTTCAATCTGCTTCGTCACTAAGTGACGTTTCGCGATATTCAGTTTTTCATCTTCGGTATAACCCGATAGGCGAATAACTTCCATACGATCCAATAAGGGACCTGGAATATTCATGGAGTTAGACGTAGCAACAAACATCACATCCGACAAATCGTAATCCACTTCAAGATAGTGGTCATTAAACGAGTTGTTTTGTTCAGGATCCAACACTTCCAGCAAGGCTGAAGCAGGATCGCCGCGCATGTCGGCCGCCATTTTGTCGATTTCATCTAATAAGAACAGTGGGTTTTTAACCCCAACTTTCGCCATTTTCTGGATAAGTTTGCCTGGCAGTGAACCAATATAGGTACGACGGTGACCACGGATTTCCGCTTCATCACGTACGCCGCCTAACGCCATGCGAACATATTTACGACCAGTTGCGCTCGCAATTGATTGACCCAGTGATGTTTTACCCACCCCTGGAGGACCAACCAAGCAAAGGATAGGTCCTTTGAGCTTATTGACGCGGCTCTGTACGGCGAGGTATTCAACAATACGCTCTTTGACACGATCTAAGCCATAGTGATCGGCATTCAATACTTCTTCCGCTTTAGACAAGTCACGTTTCACTTTAGAACGCTTGGTCCAAGGAATGCTGACCATCCAATCAATGTAACTGCGTACAACTGTCGCTTCTGCGGACATCGGTGACATCATTTTTAGCTTTTGCAGTTCTTGCTCAGTCTTTTCACGCGCTTCTTTCGGCATTTTAGACTGTTCAATTTTTTGCTGCAGCGCTTCAAATTCATCCGGAGCATCATCCATCTCGCCAAGCTCTTTTTGAATAGCTTTCATTTGCTCATTCAAATAATACTCACGCTGAGATTTTTCCATCTGCTTTTTTACCCGACCGCGGATGCGTTTTTCAACTTGTAGCAGATCGATTTCCGATTCCATTTGGCCCATCAAAAACTCTAAACGTTCTGTCACGTCAAGAATTTCCAGTACCTTTTGTTTCTCGTCCAACTTCAGCGGCATATGGGCTGCAATGGTATCCGCAAGGCGGGCAGCTTCTTCAATGCCGTTCAATGACGTCAGTACTTCTGGTGGAATCTTTTTGTTTAATTTAATAAAGCCTTCGAACTGATTGATCGCACTGCGAACAATCACTTCTTGTTCTTTTTCATCCAATTCTGGGGTAGCTAGAAATTGCGCGTCAGCAGAAAAATACTCACCTTCGATAAAGTTTTCAATTTTTGCTCGCTGCTGACCTTCCACTAGCACTTTTACCGTCCCATCTGGCAACTTGAGTAGTTGCAAGATAGTGGCTACCGTTCCGACCTCAAATAGGTCTGAAACTGTCGGCTCGTCAGTCTCCGCCTGCTTTTGTGCGACAAGGAGAACTTGCTTGTTGTTATCCATTGCTGCATCTAGACATTGGATCGATTTTTCACGACCAACAAACAATGGGATAACCATATGTGGGTAGACCACCACATCGCGCAGAGGTAGTACGGGGATCTCAACACGCTCGGAACGTTCCAAGTTCATATTTTTCTCTCTTCCGCTTAATTCATATGGAAGTATATGGGGGTTAACTGACTGGAATCAATGACGGAATATAAAAAAAGGAGGTATTTCTACCTCCTTTTTTATTATTTTTCGATGCTACTCTGCTCCAGCCGCTTGGCTTTCATTGGTTGAGTAAATCATCAAGGGTTCAGATTCACCGTTAATAACGGATTCATCAATAACCACTTTGCTCACATCTTTCATTGATGGCAGCTCATACATCGTCTCTAGAAGCACTTCTTCTAGAATTGAACGCAGGCCACGAGCACCAGTTTTACGCTTCATACCTTGCGCTGCAATCGCACGCAATGCATCTTCACGGAACTCAAGTTCAGTATCTTCAAGCTCAAATAACGCACCGTATTGCTTCGTCAATGCGTTTTTAGGTTCACTCAAGATTTGAATCAATGCGTCTTCGTCTAACTCTGTCAACGTTGCCGTAACTGGTAGACGACCGATAAATTCAGGAATTAAGCCGTATTTAACCAAGTCTTCTGGTTCCACTTGCGTGAACAGTTGACCAATACTTTGGCTTTCATCTTTAGAACGAACTTCAGCACCAAAACCGATACCAGAACCTTTCGCGACACGCTGCTCGACCACTTTATCTAAACCAGCGAATGCACCGCCACAGATAAAGAGGATCTTAGATGTGTCGACTTGTAAAAATTCTTGTTGAGGATGCTTACGTCCACCTTGTGGTGGTACAGAAGCGACTGTTCCTTCAACTAATTTCAATAACGCTTGCTGAACACCTTCACCAGATACATCACGTGTAATGGATGGGTTTTCTGCTTTGCGTGAAATCTTATCGATTTCATCAATGTAGACAATGCCACGTTCTGCTTTTGCAACATCGTAATCGCATTTTTGCAAAAGTTTTTGAATGATGTTTTCAACATCTTCACCCACATAACCAGCTTCGGTCAATGTGGTGGCATCTGCCATCGTAAATGGCACATCTAAAAAGCGTGCTAACGTTTCAGCTAGCAAGGTTTTACCACTCCCTGTGGGACCAATCAGCAAGATGTTACTCTTGCCTAGCTCAACGCCTTCACTTGTTGTGTCGCCGTTACGCAAGCGTTTGTAATGGTTGTATACCGCTACAGATAACACTTTTTTAGCCTGATCTTGGCCAATCACATAATCATCAAGATTCTCACGAATTTCACGTGGCGTAGGTAACGCTGATGACTCTTTCTTTGGCAATACATCTTTGATTTCTTCACGGATGATGTCGTTACACAAATCGACACATTCGTCACAGATGTAAACCGAAGGACCTGCGATTAGCTTGCGAACTTCGTGTTGGCTTTTGCCACAGAAAGAGCAGTAAAGCAGTTTACTGCTACTACTCTCTTTGCTTTTGTCTGTCATTCGCTAACCTCTTAGCCTGTATATATTTAGGACTGAGTGTATATCAATTTCTGTTAAATTGCGTGTGCAATTTACAGAAGTGATATACAACCAATATTCAGCTTAAACTTAACAATTTTAGCTATTGCGGTGTGTTAACACTGCATCTACTAAACCATATTCTACAGACGCTTCCGCAGACATGAAGTTATCACGATCCGTATCACGCTCAATCACTTCTAGTGGCTGGCCTGTATGCTCAGATAGCAAACTGTTTAGTTTTTGTTTAATTGACAAGATTTCTTGCGCATGAATTTGAATATCAGACGCTTGGCCTTGGAAACCACCGAGTGGTTGGTGAATCATAACGCGCGAGTTAGGTAATACAAAACGTTTGCCCTTCTCACCACCAGCGAGGAGGAATGCTCCCATCGACGCGGCTTGACCCATACATACCGTGCTCACGTTTGGCTTAATAAACTGCATAGTATCGTAGATTGACATCCCTGCGGTCACGCTACCACCCGGTGAGTTGATATATAGGAAAATATCTTTATCAGGGTTTTCAGATTCTAAGAAAAGCAGCTGCGCCACAACCAAATTCGCCATCTGGTCTTCGACTTGTCCCGTCAGGAAGATAACACGCTCTTTCAACAAACGAGAAAAGATATCGTAAGAACGTTCGCCTCGGGAGGTCTGCTCTACTACCATTGGCACAAGTGCGTCAATGATTGGAGACATTGCATTATTTTCTTGGTTGCTCATAGTCTTATATCCCTAAAATAAATGGCCCGAATGACAAGTATCATACGGACCATTGTTAGCAGAAGAGTCAACTTGACGTCAACCTTCTACGTTATAATTTGCTTATTAAGCAGCAGTTTGTTGAGCGTTCATCAGCTCGTTAAAGCTAACTTCTTTCTCAGATACTTTTGCTTCAGCAATGATCGCATCGATAGCTTGCTCTTCAAGGGCAAGGTTACGCATATTTTCCATCATTTTTTCGTCTTGCTGGTAGTAAGCAATCACTTCTGATGGATCTTCGTATGCGGTTGCCATGTCTTCGATAAGTGCTTTGACCTTTTCTTCGTCAGCTTTCACCTCTTTCGTGTTGATGACTTCACCTAATAATAGACCAACTACAACACGACGTTTTGCTTGTTCTTCAAATAGTTCGCGTGGAAGTTGATCTGCCGCTTCTGTGTTACCACCGAAACGTTGTGCAGCTTGCTTACGTAGCGCACCGATTTCTTGATCAATCAAGCTTGCAGGAACATCAATGTCGTTTTCTTGCACAAGGCCTTCAATCGCTTGCTCTTTGATGTTTGCTTTAATTGCTTGTTTTAGTTCACGTTCCATATTTTTGCGAACTTCAGCTTTCAACGCTTCAACACCGCCTTCTTGCACGCCGAATTTGGCAACAAACTCGTCGGTCATTTCTGGAAGTTCACGAGCTTCAACTTTGTGGATAGTCACAGCAAATTTCGCTGCTTTGCCTTTCAAGTTTTCCGCGTGGTAATCTTCTGGGAAGTTTACCTCGATTTCGAATTCCATTCCCTTAGTTTTGCCAGCAATGCCGTCTTCAAAACCAGGAATCATGCGGCCTTCGCCCATTTCTAGAGGGAAAGCTTCTGCTTTACCGCCTTCGAATTCTTCACCGTCGATAGAACCAACGAAGTCGATAGTCACACGCTTGCCTTCTTCAGCTGGCGCATCTACTTCAGTCCACTCAGCTTGCTGCTTGCGTAGCGTTTCTAGCATTTCAGCAACGTCTTCGTCACCCACAGCGGCCGTTGGTTTTTCAACAGAGATGTTTTCTAGACCTTTCAGTTCAACTTCTGGGTAAACTTCGAAAGTCGCTGAGAACACAACATCTTGACCTGCAGTTACGTCTGTTGGAGCGAACGTTGGAGCGCCTGCTGGGTTAATTTTCTCTTGCACGATCGCTTCAATGAAGTGACGTTGCATTACTTCACCCAATACGTCTTGACGTACTGATTGACCATACATTTGATCAACCATTTTCAAAGGCACTTTGCCTTTACGGAAACCATCGAAACGACGGTTTTTCGCGATATTGCGAAGTTCTGCCGTTACCGCTTTTTCAACAGTATCAGCAGGAACAGTAATATTAAGGCGGCGCTGTAGGCCTTCTAGAGTTTCAACAGTAACTTGCATTATTTTTAAACCTCAAAACTTGCTCAGTATATTGAGCATCATGAGCCAAAGATTGTTTGGCTGCATCCATGTGTTGTGTTCAAACGAACACTTTAAAATCGAGTTTAGATAATCTGCCAACTGGCATACTATCGAACTAATTAGCGATATCTTAACGATACGTAAGGTATCTCCGATTAGTCTCAGGATATACATATATAGACGCGCCATTCTAACGAGCAGATCGAAAGCTGTCGAGTACCCGCCTACACTGAGTGACTTTAAGTCCTAAAAACTCTACTAAGTGCTAAAAAAAGCAGCACCACACTCGACTCGTATGAAAAGAAATGGGGAAGAAGATGGGGGTTTTCAAGGGACCTCTGTATTTTTTTTCACTAACTACGTAAAAAAAGCGAGCTTAGCGCCTTTAAGCGTGTATTCGCGTGTCTAAATCGAGGAATAATAGAGATTTCAGACACGCTCATTGTTTTCCTGTCACCATGCTTGATTATGAAGAACAACTGATTGCCAACTCTTTCCCCCACTGTGGCGGCAACATTGCATAATGCTGATAATCTGGATGTTCATCAAAAGGATGCGCTAATAGATACGCTAAGGTCGCCACCTCGGAGTAATCGCCCTGCTCTGCTTTATCTATCGCGATTTGTGCTAAGTAGTTACGTAATCGATACTTTGGATTTTTAAGACGCATTGATGCGCAGCGTTGTTGCATCGCTTGTTCAATCTCGATGTCGCCATCTTCTGCAGCACAGCGAGCTAAATACCGATTCACCCATTGCTGAGCTTGCTCTCTATCCATCACCAAGTCCACCACGGGTTGAATTCCTGTCGTATCTAAATTCGACAGTTGACGAAGAAAACGCGCGTAGTCGACTTGATTGGCAACCATCAGTTGGAACAAATCATCGAACAATTGGCTATCTTCGGCTCGACTCTGTGTTAAACCAAGCTTTTCGCGCATAATGACACTGTAACGTCTCTGCATGGTACGTTCGTACGTCGCAAGAATTCGCTCCAAGTCAGCATGTTCAATTAACGGGGAAAGCGCATGAGCCAGCGCGGTCAAATTCCATAGCCCAATCGATGGCTGACGATCAAATTGATAGCGACCTTGATAATCTGAATGATTACAGATAAGACTCGGATCGTAATCGTCCATAAAAGCAAACGGTCCATAATCAAACGTTTCACCCAATATCGACATGTTATCGGTGTTCATGACACCATGGGCAAATCCGGCGGCTTGCCATTCTGCGATCATACACGCAGTACGCTCGACAATATGGGTAAACATCGCAGCGTATGGACTATCAGCATTACGACACTCGGGGTAATACCACTCGATCACTTTATCCGCGAGCAACGTTAATTCGGACAGTTGATTGGTATAAAACAGATGTTCAAAATGACCAAAACGAATGTGGGTTTTTGCGACTCGCGCCACCATCGCGCCAGTCTCCATCGTCTCACGCCTAACCGGTGTTTGACTGCCAACCAAAGCCAAAGCTCGTGTGGTCGCGATCCCAAGGCCAGCCATCGCTTCACTGCACAAATACTCTCGTATGGAAGAACGCAACACTGCCCGCCCGTCCCCCATGCGCGAATAAGGCGTCAATCCAGAGCCTTTTAAATGCAGGTCGTAATAATGCCCTGTCAATGTGCGTAGCTCTCCATACAACAAACCACGCCCATCGCCAAGATCTGGGTTATACATGCCAAATTGATGCCCGGCGTACTTCATCGCTAGCGGCACACACACATCCGGAACGACTTGTCCTGCAAAGACTTCAAGCAACTCTTCACTCGGCTCTGGGGGCAAACCAAATTGCAGCGCTAAGTCTTCATTCCACATCACCCATTCAGGCGCGATGAGCGGCTGAGGTTGTACAGCGGTATAAAACACTGGCGGTAATTGGCTAAAGCGCGTGGTGACATCGACCCGGTTCCAGACTGACATAATTGATCCCATTAAGTACGCAAAAAAAGACCCTAGCAAATACCTGAGTGTTTGACTAGGTTTTAGCGATGTTCATTATTGTTATCGCTAAGATTCAGCGTAGGAATATCGCCACAAACGCTTTTTACCGCTTGAATTGCATACCTAACATCGTCACTATAACGTCACTATTGTGATAAAGGATTAAACTGCATG
Source organism: Vibrio sp. (assembly GCA_052087065.1). Lineage (GTDB taxonomy): Bacteria > Pseudomonadota > Gammaproteobacteria > Enterobacterales > Vibrionaceae > Vibrio. The sequence continues at coordinate 11,959 of JBQGON010000103.1, forward strand.
AGAACGCCAAATACACGCCTCACTTTGCGAGTCATCGATAAAAAAGACTATCCACAACTTGCGGAACTTATGAATCTGGTCTTTCCAGATGTAGGCGGCGCTTGGCCAAGAATGACCATTCTGGATTTGATTCACCAATACCCTGATGGCCAAATTTGTATTGAAGATGATGGGCGTCTTGTCGGGGCAGCTTTAACCATTAAGGTTGACTACAACCGCATGTCATTGCCTCATGTATACACTGATATTGTCAATGAGCATAACGTCATTCAACACCAACGGAATGGCGATGCACTCTATGGTTTGGATGTCTTTGTGCATCCGGATTATCGCGGACTGCGTCTGGGCCGCCGTTTGTATGAAGCACGCAAAGAGATTTGTCGCAGCGATAACCTAAAAGCGATTCTCGCCGGCGGACGGATTCCTAAATATAAAGATTATTCCGATCAATATACGGTGCTGGAATACATAGAAAAAGTCAGTCGCAAAGAAATTCACGACCATATTTTATCTTTTCAATTAGCCAATGACTTCGATGTAAAACGTGTGATGCGCCATTACTTACCTGAGGACAGCAGCTCACGTGGTTACGCGACATTATTGGAATGGGACAATATTTTCTACGAAGAAGATGTCACCTCCATTCATGATGTGGATAAAACACTCATC
>JBQGON010000104.1:0-453 GCA_052087065.1 Vibrio sp.
CGCGTCGAAATAACAATAATGCAGGCACTAGCAGTAGCAGTACTAGCCAATAGCCATTATTCGCATGCTCTGTCACCGTTTGTCCTCCTTTGCTTGCTTTTAAGGCACTGACACTTTGGGTATGACGTAAAATGGTATCGATGTCTTGCCCATCTCCGCGATAGGGAACATACAGGCCACCAAGTTTTGAGGTCAGCTCTTGCATCACTGGCGTGTCCATTTTCGCGATGACGGTGTGCCCTTGCTCTTGAAGCATCGAACCATTTGGTAATGGGATGGGGGCTCCTGATGGTGTGCCTACCCCCAAAATGGTTAAATGCCATGGAGAATGTGCCAGCAGAGCGCTTAACGCTTGGCTTTGCTGGGCATCAATACTATCGGTCAGGAGGATAATATCGCCTTTTGGCACCTTGGCATCGGTCATCAGTTTAATCGCTTGCTTAACACCAGCCA
>JBQGON010000104.1:463-12563 GCA_052087065.1 Vibrio sp.
GAGCTCAGGGACTAAATTCGCAATGGTGCGCGTATCACTGGTCATCGGGCTGACGGTATAACCACCTTTGGCAAACGCGACTAAGCCTGTGACGCCATCACGCCAACCTTTAAGCAAATCTAACGCTTTGTAGCGCTGTTGGGTTAAGCGATTAGGCGAAAGGTCTGTGGCATATTGAGAGCGTGACATGTCCATCACTAATACTCTGGCACTGTTGTTCGAAAAGGTCGGTCTTGCTTGCTCTTCAAAACTTGGGCCCGCCAACGCAATGGCAGCCAGCAGCCAGCTTGCGGCGAGAATAGACAGTAGACCTGTCTGTGTTTTCTTGGTTGTTAGACCCAGTGACGACGCTAAATGCGGTGCGATTAAGGACGTTTGTTTCCCCGAGACGGCGAGCCATAGAACAAGGCCGATGAGCGGCAGGCAGGCCCATAACCAATGAGGATGTAAAAATTCGAAATCAGACATGATTTCTCCTTAAAACCATAAGCACAATAGAAAGGCAGAGCGCCATTGCTAATGGCACACCAAACCACTCGGTTTGTGGACGCCAAGTTTGCGCCGCTTTTTTAACCGGTTCTAATTGATTAATACTGGAGTAAATATTCTGTAGTTCGTCGGCATCACGAGCTCGAAAATAACGACCTCCGGTGAGTTTGGCGACTTGTTTGAGAGTTTTCTCATCCAACCCTTTAGCCGTATTGACCGTACGAGAGCCAAATAAGCTTTGTACTGTCATTTCGCCTGCGCCAACGCCAATTGTGTAGATCTTGGTATGATATTTTTTCGCGATTTTAGCCGCTTCTAGGGGCGTTATGACACCCGAGTTATTACTGCCGTCGCTCAATAAAATCATCACACGTTGCGGGGCATTACCATCGATGAAGTTTTTCGTTGCCAGACCAATGCCTTCCCCCATCGCCGTTTTGGTCCCAATCAATTTTAATACGGCATGATCCACCTGATGGTCAACCGTGGTTAAATCAAAGGTCAGTGGGGTTTGTAGATAAGCATGATCGGCAAAGTAAATCAGTCCTAAACGGTCGCCTTTACGTTTGGTGATAAAGTCTTTAAGCACATGTTTGACGGCGGTTAAGCGGTCAATGTAATGGTCACCATCACGCATGTCTTTTTCACTCATGGAGTATGAGAGATCGACCACTAACATCATATCGCGATGTTTGGGTGAAACATAAACAGGGTCACCGTACCAAACCGGGCGCGCTGCTGCACAGACAAGACACACCCATAATGCGATCGCCAATCCTTTATGTATCCATCCATTTGAATGAGTAATAGAGGCATGTTGAGGAAGGTAGGGCAGAGTAATTGCTGCGCTGTTTTGGCGAGATGGCGCCCATTTATATATTAATAATGGGAGTGGGAGTAGGCATAATACCCACCACCACACGAGTTCAATGTTTGCCAACACTGACTTTTCTCCTTTTCGCTGGTGGTAACGCGTCATTGACCCATTGATAGCAGTCTTCGACTAATGCCGAGGCTTGCTCGCTCGTTTGTTTGGTATACAGGACTTTCTGCCATTGCTCTGCATTGGCGCTGAATACTTCGCGTCCAAGTTCAGCGTCAAGAAAGGCATACCATTCTTGACCGGTAAGATGAGCGATTTCACTGCGAGGGTAATAGCATAATGCGGCTTGGCGTAATAACTCCATCGCAGAGGAAGGCGATTGCGAGCCAAACTTCGGATCGAGCAAGCGTAATGCCGCTTTTTTTGGGGCATGTCTTTTACGTTTCCAACGGAGCCGTAGAATGATCGCGAGTATGATCAGCACAATGCTGCCCACCGCAGCCCACCATCCCCACGCCAGCGGTAACCAAGATGGGGCATCCGGGAGGTGCACGTCCAATAGTGGCAATGGGGTCGATGATGATTTTTGCATAGTTGATTATCCGGCTAATTGTTTAAGTAAAGGCATACCACTGGAGATTAAGCGGTAGTCTATTTTCATGGACTGACATGCTAATTTTAGTTTTTCTTGATGAGATTCAAAGGCTTTTTTAATCCCATTGCGGGTATTTGATGCAGAAAAGTTGAGCCAGCGCGTATCTTTACCGTCACTCACCCATTCCGCCCCGCGAAAGCGGGTCTCTCCGACTTCTAGCGGATCATAAATATGAATGAATTTTATTCGATTACGGCGAGCCAATCGCCCTAGCAATGGATCTAAGTTGGCGCTGTAGCGAGTAAAGTCACTGATCAGCATGACATCACAGCCTTTCGGACACAGTCGGTGCAACGCTTGGAGTCCATCTTCCATCGAATGAGAGGATTCACTAGCGCTGGGGTTGGCCATCATTGCATTCTGAGCGTGCACAAGTTGCGCAATGATTTGCAATGGGCCCTTTTGACGGCTGGTCGGCTTTAACTCAAACAACGCCGTGCCAGTGTCAATCACGGCTCCGACTCTGTCGTGTTCATCAATCGCTAACCAACTCAGAAGGCTCGCGATATGACTCGCTTGGACCGACTTAAGTAGCAAGGACGAACCGAACTGCATCGAAGCACTGAGATCAATGTAGAGTACTGTGGGTTTCTCGCGCTCTTCGGTGAAGAGTTTGGTATGGGGTTTACCTGTCCGAGCGGTGACACGCCAATCAATAGCGCGAATATCATCGCCAGGTTGGTATTGACGGACTTCGGCAAAATCCATTCCACGACCCAACTGTTTACTTTGATGCTGACCTAATAATTGTGACCACAGGCTCTTGGCAGGTGGTAGCCAACGGACCGTCTGTTGTCGATAAGGCAACAGTTCATCCACACAGAGATGAACGCCATCAGCGTATGGTGGCAGCGCGTCTGTCATTCGCTTCTCCTTACGCACTACCTACTAGAGACATTAAATGCGCAATGACCTGATTAGGATGAATATTTTCGGCTTGTGCTTGATAAGACAAGACTAAACGATGGCGTAATACGGGAAAGATCATCGCTTGAATGTCGGCCGGGCTAACAAAATCACGACCTTGCAGCCAAGCGTTAGCACGTGCGCAGCGATCAAGAGCGATAGTGGCTCTTGGGCTGACCCCTAATTCAATCCATTGGGCTAACTTAGCATCGTATTGTTCTGGCTTACGCGTCGCCATGATCAAACGAATGAGGTAGTTTTCGATGGATTCGGCCATATGAATATTGAGAACTTCTTGACGCGCCGCAAAAATTTGTTCCTGAGTGACGTGCGGAATATCCGTCGCGTGCTCACCTTTTGCTTCCCCGCGATTGAGGCGCAAAATTGCTAACTCATCCTCTGCTTGCGGGTAGTTAACATCCAGATGAATCAAAAACCGATCCAACTGCGCTTCGGGAAGCGGGTAGGTACCTTCTTGCTCAATCGGGTTTTGTGTCGCCATGACTAAAAATAGCTTGGGGAGTGCATAAGTCTTACGACCTGCGGTAATCTGCTTCTCAGCCATTGCTTCTAACATGGCGGCTTGCACTTTCGCGGGGGCTCGGTTGATCTCATCGGCAAGTACCAGCGAATTAAAAATCGGCCCAGCTTGGAAGGTAAACTCACCGGTTTCTGGCCTGAAAATATCGGTACCTGTTAAGTCTGCTGGCAATAGATCCGAGGTAAATTGAATACGGTGAAAACGGCCTTCAATACATTGCGCCAAGGCTTTTACTGCCCGAGTTTTTGCTAAGCCAGGTGGTCCTTCGACTAAAATATGTCCATCGGCGAGTAGTGCAACAAGTAATTGTTCAACCAAAGATGATTGTCCAACCACTTGTTGGTTGAGGTATTGCTGTAATCTTTGAAAAATTTCTGACTGCATAACACGTTAGTCTCTGAGTTAGTTCATCTATTAGTGCGACAATACGCAAAAAAGTTCCTTTCTAACCTTACCATCAAGGCGAGCAACAAAAAACTTTACCATGTAATCGGTTGTATTGCGTTTTTAGTGCCAGTAAGGATAAACATTCGCATGCGGTTAATATACAATCGGTTTCCTTTTTACTCACTTTTACACGGACACGCACGGGATTGCTTAAAAACTCGGCGTGTCTATGTCGTCAATGTCACCATGACATAGAGAAAACCAGCAGCCTAGGGGCAAAAAATGTTTCTATTCAATCGAATTAGTATCAAGCAGAAAGTCATCATTGGGATGACTTTAGCGGTACTGGCGTCCACTATTATTTTGGGGATTATCGCTCAGCGTGAAACCCACGATGTATTACGCCACCGCCTGATTGATGTTGAATTACCTTCCATATTGCAACAGATTGGCAATAAAGTGGATGTCCAAGTTCTCACATTGCAAAATACCGCTCAGCAAATTTCGACCAGTGAGTTTGTGAAAAGAACGGTGAAACACGATCCGGTTGACCCAGAAGAACAAAAATTGTTAATCGATGATCTTGAAAGTGTGGTTCAACAATATGATTTGAATGATGCATCGGTTGCGAACCGCAATACGGGTGACTACTGGAACCAAAACGGCTTTTTACGACGTTTGAATCATCAACAAGATGGCTGGTTTTACAGCTTTGTTAATTCGAACAAACAGCATATGGTCAGCATTTTCCAAGAACCCGATGGTACGGTGAAGATGTTCGTCAACTATCAATCTGTGAGCGATGGAACCTTGTCTGGTGTCTCTAAATCGATGACGGATATGGTCAATTTTTTGAATAGTTTTAAAATTCAAAAAACGGGCTTTGTTTTCTTAGCGGATGCTAAAGGCAAGGTACAAATTCACCGGACTCAGAGCGAAGTAGGGAAAAACCTAGAGCAATTATACGGTCGTCAGTCGAGTCAACTTCTTCAAAAAACCGGCTTTAACTTGATTGAGACGCAATATAATGGCAAAGACACTTTTGTCTCAAGTTTATATATAAAAAGCATGGACTGGTTTGTAGTTGGCGTGGTTCCTAAAGCCGAAGTGTTTGCCGATATGAATGACGTGACACAGCGTTTGCTATGGTCAACGGTATTCGTCGCGTTGATATTTATTTTAGGTGGCATTTGGCTGGGTAACAGCATTGTTAAGCCAATCCGTCAATTAGCTGCGCGCTTCACAGATTTGGGCCAAGGCGAAGGTGATCTTTCACAGCGCATCACCATTGATACGCAAGATGAGATCGCGCAATTATCAAAAGGCTTCAATAGTTTCGTTGAGAAAATTCATCAATCTATTCGTGAAGTCACTGAAACGAGCGATGAATTACAGCAAGCTGCAATCAGTGTCGCGAATAAAGCCTCTCACACGCACGATAATAGCCAAGAACAGCGTGACCAAACACTGCAAGTGGTTACCGCGATTAACGAAATGGGCGCGACGATTAGTGAGATTGCGACCAATGCTTCTACCGCCGCAGACAGCGCGAACCAAGCGACATCAGATACAGTGTCAGGAACGGAAGTCGTTGGCCGAGCGAAGGAAGTGATTGGTCGTCTTTCTCGTGATATCGAGAGTACCGGTGTCGTGGTCGAGAAATTGGCGTCTACCACACTAGAGATCGGCACCATTCTCGATGTGATTCGTGGTATCTCAGAGCAAACCAACTTACTTGCTCTGAACGCAGCGATTGAAGCGGCACGAGCTGGTGAACAAGGGCGTGGTTTCGCCGTGGTTGCGGATGAAGTGCGTAACTTGGCTGGCCGTACCGCCACCTCTACTGATGAAATTCAGAAGATGATTAATCAACTACAATCGGATGCACAAGATGCGGTTGAAGCGATGGAAGCAGGCAAATTGGTTTCGCGTGACGGTGTGAAAGCATCTGATGAAACGGCGGACATGTTGCAATTGATTTCCACCCGCATCCACGAAATCTCTGATCGCAACATCCAAGTAGCGACTGCGACGGAAGAACAATCGACGGTAGTGCATACGATCAATCAGAATATCGAAGAAATTAACTCGATTAATGAAGAAACCACCACGACTGCAGAGCAATTGGCTGAAGCGAGTCATGCACTAAAAGAATTGTCCGCACGTCTTGATCGCACGGTTGGAACATTTAAACTTTAGGCATACATACGATGGAGAGTTCTTTGAACTCTCCTATAAACTGACGGATAAGGTTATTCATGAGTGATTTTGAACAAGAACTAGCACAGATATCGGAAGAAAGTATCGGTGAAGCTGAAGAAAAATTGCCGACACTGGAAGAACAACAAGCCATTGTTGCTAAGCTAAAACAACTAGAAGAAAAAGGGGAGTTAACCCCTGAGATTCTAGAGCATTACTTTGGTAAATTCTCTACAGATGCCGATGCTCCCGTGCATTAATGGGTGTGGATAGCTTGAAAGTCTTTAATAAAAAAGCTGCGTTGATAACGCAGCTTTTTTTATTATTGGTAACCCCAGAACGGTTAGTTTTCTAATTCAGTGGTATTACGATCGAGATCTTTTGGGTTGACCGTGGGCCAGTGGTTTTTCCAACTCATTTTGAGAATACGTAATTTTTGGATGGCATCATCTGCGGTTTCATAAGCATGGAAGACCAAGTAGTCTTTGCCGGCAAATGTGTAGGCGCCATTGTGACCAAGAGCGACCCAGTTTTTATTGCCTTTTAAGACTAAAGAACCACCGCCTTGCCTCATCGATTTTCCGTCCTTATCAACGTATGGCCCTTCGATGTGCTTACTGCGTCCCACACGAATGTTGTAGGTACTATTCATTTTACGACAACATAAATCGAAAGAGACAAATAAATAATAATAACCATTTTTCTTAAAAATAAACGGAGCTTCAATGGCATCTGGAGGGCTTTCTTTCGGATCGCGCTGCGCAAGATCATACCATGTTTGCGGTTGAGCAAGACGGGTCAGACTTGGATCGAGCTTCACCAACTTCAACCCACCCCAGAAAGAGCCAAAACTCATCCATGGTGTACCGTCGTTATCAAAGGTAACTGCTGGGTCGATCGCGTTCCAATTGTCTCGATTGGGGACTGATTGTACAACAATGCCTTGGTCAACCCACTGATAGTCTTTTGACTGAGGGTCGAGTGTTTTATTCACGGTGACACCGATAGCCGATGTGTTTTTACCAAACGCAGAAACTGAGTAGTATAGATAAAATTGACCGTTATGATGTACGACATCTGGGGCCCACAAATGGCCGTTAAAACCTGGGGCAACTCGTCTTGCCCAGCTTGGCTCATCTTTAAATACACGACCTGCCAGCCGCCAGTGTGTCATATCTTGCGATGAATAATATGTGATGCCGGGGCCGGTACTAAATACGTAGTAGGTGCTGCCCTCTTTTGCCATAACAGGATCATGAACTTCGACTTGCTTGGCTTGAGTGAACGCACTTGCTGAACTGAATCCGGCCAATAAACAGACCGACATTAACCATTTGCTTGATGGTGTCATTGGCAACACTTCCTTGCTATGTCTTGAGGTTGTCAGAGAATAAGATGAGGTTAACTGTAACGAATTTCTGACGACTAAAGTGCGATCCTCGTAGTTTAATGAAATAATTATTCTTAAAATCAAATGGTTGTGATGTGGTTCAAAAGAACCAATATGCGTATTCAGTGCTTAGTTTTGCGGATATTTTGAGTCGCGGCATGGTGTAATATCTCTCTTAGGGTATCTGAATTAAATTCTCCGGATATTATTTCTGACCGATTAATGATGAGGGTGGGGACGGCGGCAATGCCCGTTTTGGCCCATTGCGTTTCAATATTACTGACCGTCTTGCCCCAATTGTCATCGGCAAGGACAGCCACTGCTTCTGCTTGGTTTAATCCGACTGCCGTCGCTGCGGTGAGCAGTGTTTCTGGCGTATCCAATGCACGTTGGTCAATAAAATAGGCGCGATATAATTCCAACGCTAAGGAGGATTGCTGTTGGTATTTGGCCGCCCATAAAAGTAATTTGTGCGCCTGTCGCGTATTGTATATTTGCGTCGTGCTAGTGAGCGTAAACGGTATAGGTAACGCTTGGCTGTGCGAGGTTGCACGCTCAAGATACGTTTGTGCAGCTAACGCACTAATATGATATTTGTCCATCAAGTGGCCTATCAATAAGTGACCGCCTGCGGAAAGGTGTGGATTAATTTCAAAGGGATGCCAATGAAACTCTACTTGAATATCGGCGTCTAATTCGGAAAGGGTTTGAGTGAGTTTTTGATAGCCGATGAAACTCCATGGACAAACGAGATCGAATACCCAATCAATCTGTAAAAATCGTGTCATATACCGTCCTTCTGGTCCTCAGTACAGCCATTGTGCGGTTATCATTACAATCATAGGCGAGTGTTGATTGATACTTATATCATCGAAACCTCAGAATAATGATTGTTATCTGAACGTTCTAGGGTAACGCATTAAGTGTGTGACGAACGGCGAAGTTGTCACTGAAACTTTGGTCGGTGATACATGACAGATAACAAATAAGGGGAGCGATGTATGGCGTTATTAATAGGATGAAGCTGACGGGGAAGCGAGTGTGTGTTCCTAGCGTGACGGTGTCATACTAAACCACGTTAGGAAAGAGTGAACTGTGTTGATATTACACGATGAAAGCCATGACAGCGTAACTAATAGTGCTACAATCGCGCCATCTTATAACTATTGACTTACAGTTGGAAAATATTTTAGATGCCACATGTTGTAATTTTTTATGCTATATAAATGAGGCGTCGAGAAAAAAGTGGTTACAGTTTTACTGTTGGTCAAGGACATCTTGAAAAGTAAATGAATGAACGCGTAGCTCCTGACTTATCAGTGTGAATAACAGATGATTTAGGTATTAATATGATTGAGCAGAATAGGTCGTTTCCAGATGACTTTGGCTTTGACTACTGTCTTATGTGGATTAGTACGGATAAATACCCCTCATTTATCAGCAGGCCACACCCTGACAGTGGTGAGATCATCCATGAAGTTAAGGATAACTCAAAACCTTTTGCTCATGAACTTCCAATTTTAATCGACTCCGATGGCCTCAATGTAATACCGGTTAATCTATATCTTCACTCTTTGTTAGCAGATCCAGATATATCCTCGGATAAAACACTCCAATCCCATGCAGTTGCGCTCTTGAGCTTTTATCGGTGGTTGAGCACGGAAATCCCTGAGCATACCCACCCAAGAACTGGCCTGCTGGTTGATAAAAAATCTCCGTTAACAATATACGACTGCACCGACAAGGTAGAGGAAAGTCCAATCGTGAGATATCGAGACTATTTACTGGAGAACCTTTATACCAAGGATGAAGGTGGAAAAGTCGGTGGTTCTCCAAGTACCGCTTCTAACTATGTTTTGAAGGTTGTTAATTACTTCATTTTCCTTCATCGCCAGGGGATCATTTCAATCAGAAAAACCTTTCGACCATTTGAGTTTAAGGCAAAGACGGTTCACATAAGCACTAAAGGAAACAGATCACAGCATGAAATGCTCTCACATATCAACCGCTGTCACAGTAAGGAAATTAGTGTATATACTACAGGTCTCACTAGACCATTTAAAAGCATCAAAAAACCTCAAGGTACTGATATAAGAGAACTTAATCCACTTCGTGAAAATGAAAAACAAGAATTTTATAAACACCTTGAGGTTGAAAACTCAACTGACACTAAAGCCCTCATGCTGTACTTAAAAACTGAAACAGGATTGAGATTGGAGGAATTGATAACATTTCCAGCCTCTGTCGTGGACAAGCCAAAATCTAAAGTAGTTAAAGTGCAAATTGGTGAGAATATTAACGGTTGTTTAACCAAGTTTAAAAAAAACAGAACAATTGAAATTCCAGCTAAGGTCATGGAACTGCTGTACGAGTACAAATTGAGTAACGAGAGAAAGAGGGCTATTCAAAATGGACTACTTCGCCATAACCACTTATTCGTAAAATCAAATGGCAATATCTATGCTCCAAACACCATTCAAAAGTATGTAGAAACTATCCGTAACGCTTTAGCACACAGTGGGCTTAATATTTATTTTTCCTCTCATGATTTACGTGCCACTTTCGCAACCGACTGGCTGTACAGCAAACATATGGAAACAGCTAAGCCCTTCGAAGCCCTGTTACAGGAGTTGGCTGATTTGATGGGGCATGAAAGCACTTCTACCACCCAAAAATACGTTAACTACATGAATGATAATAAAACATGGTTGGAATTCGCTCAGCGAAAAAATGAATTCGCACAACAATCGTTGAGGTAATTTCATGGCCAAAAGTCGATTAGCAGCGTCAAGAAATCAAAATGCATCCCCCATTCCGCCAATGGCTCAGAATAATGTTACTTCATTAGATTTGAACGTTGATATACGGCCTGAAGGGGAACTAAACAGCACAAAACACAATTTTCTTTATTGGTGTCATGAACAGTGTGATCCAAAAAAAACATTAGCTAAACCCTCTCGATTAGAAAAAATGCAAAAACTAAAAAGATGGGTTGATCAAGAGAAGAAAAATGAAACCAATGCATGGTCTCTAGTGGTTAAATTAAGCGTCTTAAAGGCTTATATAGCATTTTGCGACATTAAGAAGTTCGACCCTTTTAGTCAGGCTGGATACCTTTCTTACGCTGGTAACTCAGGAGAGTTACGCCGCTTAGTTGATATTGCTAATGAGCCTAAAAAATACCAGTTTCAATATCATAATGGCGAAGAGTTTGGTTTGTTGGAATCTTCAGCTCTTCAAAAAAAGATGAATCTCGACTCGCTGCTCCCAGTACTTGGTTTTGATGTATCAGACATGCAAGCCACGCTCAAGAGCTTTAATGGTGAGGTTGCAGATTTTACTACACAACCTTACACATCAAGCGAATGGTATGCACTAGTCAGACGTACTCAGCTTTTCTTTTTCTCTTTAGTAGCTCAACTTATTGCATATAAAGAAGAAAACCCAGACTCTCCCCCCCCTCAACACCTTGATAATATTGTGGTTGAAAGAAAAGATAATCGCGACATCACGATTACACTTGGGAGAAAAAATGGTTCAGCGTCAGATGGTTTAGCGAGTCCTTTTAATCAATGTATGGCAGCAGCTTATACTTTGTTTGCCTATTACACTGCATTTAACGATTCAGTGATTAAACAAGTTCGCCGCCCAATTAAAATGGTTACGTCAAATAAAGATGGTCGGACATCAAAGGTTGCTCAAGTTCGCGCCTATAAAGGCCGCGCTTCAAAAGATGTAAAAGCGTTATTTTCAGGAGCAGAAGAAAGCTCTCATCCCGAAGCCAAAGATGATGAGGCTGGATTTATTGTCGCTGACATCAATAAGCGCGACTCTGTTGGAGAAACTGACGGAATCACCTTTCTTCGAGCACTCGAACTCCTCTCGAAAACCTACAGTAAAGACCCTTATGACACTTTGATATATTTCCTCAATAGCGAAGGTGATAAAGGCAAAGTTAATGTATCTGGAGCTTCATTCCAATTATCAAAGAACCTAAATTTGCTTTCTGATAGTAGAGCTGAGTTGATCGACCATCTAGTAAAAACCTATACCGACATTGTTGAAGATCATACGATGACCACGTTTAACAGGATTAGACGAGATGATGGTGCACACACGATGGAAGCAAAAGTCACCGCTCTCAAAAAGCAAGTTGTAACAATAAGAGCAATGCCGATTGCTTACGCAGCGCTGTCATGTATAACTGATGTTTCACTGCGAAACGCACTGATACCACTTCATTATTCAGGGAAAGATTCTGATGGTTCTATCACCGTTTCTTTCAAATACGCTGATGGCTCGTTAGGTGAGTTCATTGTTGCAGCTAAATACCGACCTTTTCTTCAATTGGTCGAACGCTATGCTGCGAGCAAAAACCCTTTACCTAGAAAAAATTATGGTTTTGGAGGAGGGAGTTCAACAACCAGATTTCCGTACTTACTACCGCTGGGGGGTAAGCATGTTACTTATCAGTGGTCAGAGGGTGAGGTTCCGATTCGAAAAACTTTATTAAATTTGTGTGGTATTGGTCGCGGTGATTATTTTCTAAATATTACCGCCAGTAGGATTCGTATTACTCATTCTAACTTAGAATATAAAGCAGAAGAAAAGGGGTGGACAGCCCGAAAAATTTTGCAGCACAATATTGAAACAACAGAAAGATATTACCCCAACGGTCACCCTGTTTCAAACAACAAGCAAATATCACAA
>JBQGON010000105.1:0-2012 GCA_052087065.1 Vibrio sp.
ATAAAACGCTGATAAATCGCAAGACCTTACTCAGCATGATTCCTTTGTCTGATCGAACCATCTATAACCTGGAACAGCGGGGTGAGTTTCCTCGTCGTATTGTTCTGACCAGCCGAAGTGTTGCTTGGGACTTGGCAGAAGTGGAGAACTGGATAGAAGAAAAGCGCAGGTCTGCGTTAAAAGCCGCAAGACCTGGTTTTATTTGGTAAGTCTGAGTCCACATGACGATTAAATATGTAACGGATGTTCAGGCTAAGGTAACTGCTCGGCAAAAATGTGCCTCGGTTACCAGCGGTAAGCGAGAGCTAAGCACGAAATATATCGACAACATCATAGCAATCCAGGAGCGCAGTGCTCAGGAAGCGAATGAACTCGGTTTTATCGCTCGGCTTCTGATTCAAGCAACCATACCGCATAGTAAGCCCAAATCGAATGAGTGGAGCCGCAAGAATGGTAATTTCACAATGCACATGATGGCCCCCTCATCGGTAGGTTTGCCTTACGGTTGCTATGCACGTTTGCTTCTGGTTTGGATGACCACTCAAGCAGTAAGAAATAAGTCCAGATTGGATAAAGGTTATATCGATGAGACAGAGGCGCGCAGGCTTGAATTAGGGAATTCTCAGAGAAGTTTTATGGCCGAACTAGGGTTATCGGGAACTGGGGGGAAAGATGGTTCTATTCCGCGTTTGCGTGAGCAGATGGGCAAACTTTTTAAAACCACCATTAGCGTTATGTTTACGGAGCATAATGAAGGTGATGAATATATTTCTGAGGATGAGATTGGTGCAAGAGTAGCGGATGTTTCACATATATGGTGGAGCACAAAGCATCCAGATCAAAATTCATTATGGGGCTCTTGGGTAGATCTGTCGCCAAAGTTTTTTCAACTGATAACAGATAAACCAGTTCCTCTAGATATGAGGGTTTTGCGGTTGATTAAGCGCTCTCCTATGGCTCTCGATATATATTGCTGGGCAACATACCGAGTCAGCTATTTAAAACATTCAACAGTCATTCCTTGGGAAGGGCTAATGGACCAAATAGGAGCCAATTATCCTAATACTTCTCAGGGGCATCGAGATTTTAGAAAACGGTTTCTCGATGGGCTTAAAAAGGTTCAATATGCATGGCCAGAGCTAGATGCTACTTCAACCGAAAAAGGATTGCTTTTGAAACCAAGTGCTCCGCAAGTACCTCGACGGACAAAGAGATAGAGTGAGCGGCATGAAACATTATGTACGCACCATTCTTGATGTTATTAAGCCTGGGTATTTAGAAAGTTATCCACGCATGTTCTGTCCCGCTTTAAAGGGGGTATTTTGCGCATGTTCTGTCCCGGCTTACGCATGTTTTGTCCCGGAGTGCGCATGTTCTGTCCCGCGAAGTACCAAAAAGTTTTTTAATAACAGGTGGTTGTAGATCCCCCTATAGTACTTTCCTGTAGGTATACCTATATAAAAAAATAAACCTGTAGTTGAACAAACAAATATTGTGGATAACTTTGACAGATAAGTTGCTCAAAAGTGTCAATGAAATCATTTTTTGGGAAGTTATGTATTTTTAAAATTATGAAAAATAAAGTATTTTTATTTTAATCACCTTGGCGTTTAAACATTTATTGACACTTGAGGGGCAGTTAAACACGAAGGCTTTGAATTTAGCCTAGAGCGGAAAGTGTTAGGAAAGCTGTGTTTTTCTGTGTCGTGATATTGAGTAAAGCCAATACACATAAATCGCTGTAAGGCCGCTATTTTAGCGCTATTCAGTCGCTATAAGTGCGCTGTCATACCGCTATAAGTGTCGGACTTATCGGGTAAACATAGTTTACACAGGAATAAACAGTTAAATACAGAGAAATGCACAAAGGCATACATAACTTTCCGTGATAAAACCAAAGTTGAAATGGGGGCAGGATGTGTGAAGTAGGCCCTCCATGCAAGCATGGCGAAGCCTCTTCACTTATGACTTATTCGCACCTTCGGCACTCAACGTTGATCCTGCCCTGCGGG
>JBQGON010000105.1:2112-12493 GCA_052087065.1 Vibrio sp.
AAGTTATGGCTTAGTAATGATGCCAAGGTGGCACATGTTGGGGCCAATACGATCTTGGCAGTGCTTAATCGTATCGAGGCGACGCAAGATCAAATGAGTTCACTTATGGAGTCTATTCTTCGCCCGAGGGTGGACCAATGATCGCCAAGCATGTCCCGATGCGTTCTCAGGGGAAATCTGACTTTGCAGGCTTGGTGAATTACATCACCGATCACCAGAGCAAAGAGCATCGACTTGGTAACGTTCGTTTAAATAACTGTGAAGCGAAAACCGTGCGCGATGCGATCAGTGAGGTGTTGGCGACTCAGTTTGCGAACACCCGAGCAAAGAGTGATAAAACCTACCACCTGATAGTGAGCTTCCCTAATGGTGAACAGTTAGAAGCGCATACTTTAGCCGCGATAGAAGAACGCCTTTGCCAAGGCTTGGGCTACGGTGAGCATCAGCGTGTCAGTGCTGTACACAACGATACGGACAATCAACATATCCATATCGCAATTAACAAGATTCACCCTACTCGCAACACAATCCATGAGCCGTATTACCCGCATAAAAAGCTAGCGGAAATGTGCGAGGCCATCGAGCAGGACTTTGGTTTGCAGCCGGATAATCATATACCGCGCAAGCGCGGGGCCGAATCACGTGCGATGGATATGGAGCGGCATTCGGGTATTGAAAGCTTAGTGGGTTGGGTGAAGCGCGAATGCATGGACGAGATTAAATCAGCCAATAGCTGGCAGGCGTTGCACCAGGTCATGCAGGACAATGGTTTGCAGTTAAGAACGAGAGGAAATGGTCTAGTGATCGTTGCCGACGGTGAAGCGATCATCAAAGCGAGCACCTTGGGACGTGAGTTTTCTAAACCCAAACTCGAAGCGCGCCTTGGTCCTTTTGAAGCGACTGCATCGGATTCTGTTAAGCCGAGCCGCCAATATACACACCGACCTGTTCGCTTGAAGGTGAATACCACCGAGCTATATGCCCGTTATCAAGCAGAGCAGAAACGTGCCGCAGTGAGTAAGTCGCAAGCCCTTGAACAGGCTCGTCGTGATAAAGATCGACAGGTTGAAAACGCCAAGAGGAAAGGGCGTGGCCGTCGCGCAGCGATTAAGTTAACCGGTAGTAATAAGCTTACTAAGAAGCTTTTGTACAAACAGGCCAGCGATGCATTGAAAAGCGATCTTGAGCGCATTCACAAGCGTTACCAAGAGCAACGGCAAACGATATATCAAAGCAATAAACGCCAAGCCTGGGCAGATTGGTTAAAGAGCCAGGCATTGCAGGGAGATAGCGAAGCCCTCAAAGCGCTACGTAGCCGAGAGGC
The DNA here is from genome assembly GCA_052087065.1 of Vibrio sp. Classification (GTDB taxonomy): domain Bacteria; phylum Pseudomonadota; class Gammaproteobacteria; order Enterobacterales; family Vibrionaceae; genus Vibrio. The sequence goes on from JBQGON010000105.1 coordinate 3,437, forward strand.
TGCACAAAAGCTCAAAGGTAATAACCTCAAAGGAGACGCAGTTCAGGCTGAGCCCAAAGCAACGGTCGATACGATTACGAAAAAAGGCACCATTATTTATCGAGCAGGTAACAGCGCCGTGCGTGATGATGGTGAGCGTCTACAAGTGGCGACGGCTTCCAATCAAACCAGTGTCTTAGCTGCGCTAAAGGTAGCAATGGAGCGTTACGGTAATCGTATTACCGTGAATGGTTCGCCTGAGTTCAAAGCGCGAGTAATCAAGGCGGCGGTAGATGGCAATCTGTCTATCAAATTTGCCGATCAAGGACTAGAACGCCGTCGTCAGGCATTAATGGCCCAGAATAACATGGCCAAGCGGTCTGATAAGCCTGGCGTGTTACCGATTGGCAAAGTGCCACCTCCACGCCGTGGCCGGTTGCAAAACCTATCTCAGTTAGAGGTCTTAGCGATACAGTCAGGCTCTGTAACTCAAAAAGCGGCGGTCATGTCGGCACTAGAGCAGCGTAAAGCTAAGCTCCAAGCTGAGCAGGCAGCTAAAAAGGCGAAAAGACAACATAAGAGCCGATCACGTTGATGTGATTGCAAAGGAATCGACGGAAGCCCTAACCGCTTCGGTTGGTAATAACACCGATGTTTAACCCTATTTGGCCGCGCGTTTTACGGTGTCGCGCAGGTCGGGCGCCGGGATAGTAAGTGGCGAGCTATCTCTGAAAAGGCCCACATTCACCGCTGGCAACGGCAGGAGTAGGAGACGAGCCTACAGGTTGGTGAATGCAACTTTTAGTCATAACAACTAAGAGTAATTAACCATGCTAAAACGAAAAATTTTAGCGGCTAAAATTCCCGTGCTTGCCATCTCCTTGGCGTTAAACCTTTCTAATCCTGTATATGCGGGGATTCCGGTTGCTGATGGTACGAATCTAGTTCAGAACATCATGTCGGCAATGGAAGCTGTTACACAGACTACTAAGCAAATTCAGCAGTATCAAACCCAGTTGCAGCAGTATGAAAATATGCTGCAAAACTCGATGGCCCCGGCTTCATATATTTGGGACCAAGCTCAGCGCACCATCAACGATCTGAATCAGGCGACCAACACGCTCGCCTATTACCAAAACCAGCTTGGTAGCCTTGATGCATACCTAGGCAAGTTTCAGGACGTAGCCTATTACCGCAGTTCTCCGTGCTTCTCGGCTACGGGGTGCAGCGATGCCGAACGGGCCGCAATGATCGAGAACCGACGCCTTGCGTCTGAATCGCAGAAAAAGGCCAACGACGCGCTGTTTAGGAGTCTGGAACAGCAGCAAGATAACTTGGAAGCCGATGCCCGTCAGCTTAACCGCCTACAATCTGGTGCTCAGAGCGCGGACGGCCAACTGGCTGCGATTGGTTACGCTAATCAGCTTGCTAGCAACCAGGCCAGCCAGCTCCTGCAAATCCGCAGCTTGCTGATTGCTCAGCAGAATGCCGTTGGTACTCGGATGCAGGCGGATGCTGACCGCGAAGCTCAATATCAAGCGTCCCGTGAAAGGTTGTTCGATATGGGTGAGCCAACCGACCGTTCAGAAAACAGGAGTTTTTAGTTATGAAGAATATTACCCGAGTTTTTATCGTTAGTGCGTTGGCCTCTTTTGTCCTGGTAGGATGCGGTGAAGATGACGGGCCAAAGCCTGCAACGATCAACTGTAACAACCCGAACCTGACGAAAGAGCAGAAGGAAAAAGGGAACTGTCTTTGGGATATGGGCGAACCCACGGATCGCTCCAAGAATAAGGGGTTCTAATCATGAGCAAGATATTCATTCGACTTGTGATGCTCCTGGCCGTTGTACTGACTTCGCAAACTGCGTCAGCGGCCATTGATCCTAATGGTGTCTTGGATGAAGTGGCCGTGCGTTTCATGACGGCCAGTGCTACTTGGGGCACGGTAATTACAAACTATGCCGCCTGGCTATTCTGGACGCTGGGTACGATATCCCTTGTTTGGACCGGCGGGACCTTAATCCTTAAACAAGCGGATATAAGGGAGTTTTTTGCCGAGTTCGTGCGCTTCATCTTGACGTTTGGTTTCTTTCTCTGGTTGCTCAGAAACGGCCCAGACTTTGCGACGTCAATCATAGACTCGTTGAGAATGATCGGTGCTCAAGCCGGTGGCCTTCCGAGAGACCTAACTCCGTCAGAGCCTATTAGTATTGCGTTCGACATTATTGTGAAAGCTGGTAAGTCCTACAGCATCACAAGCCCGATAGATAACCTGTCTATCTTCTTAATCACGTTGGCAATTTTGGCTTGTATGGCGGTAGTGGCGGCCAATGTGTTGTTGGCCTTGGTGACGGCTTGGATATTAGTCTATGCCGGTGTCTTCGTGCTGGGGTTTGGTGGTTCGCGTTGGACTTCAGATATAGCAATCAACTACTTCAAAAGCGTATTGGGCGTTGCTTTGAAGTTGATGACAATGACGTTGCTCATTGGTATTGCCATGTCGATCATGGACGGTTTCTATGCCGACCTATCCAATGATGCCCCTATGCGTGAACTGCTGGTGATCTTTGTCGTTTCACTGGTTCTTGTGATGCTCATTCACTCGGTTCCCAATGTGGTCGCTAGCCTGGTTCCTGGAGGCGGCGCGGCGGCAGGTGCTGGCAGTATCAGTGCCGGAGCGATGGCCGGAGCGGCTGTTGCCACTGGCGGTATGGCTGCCGGTGCCGCAATGGTTACCGCCGGCGGTGCGTCTGCTATTCAAGCTGCATTTGCAAAAGCGGGTGAGAACGTAGCGAATAATACGGACGTTATGTCGAGCCTGGGCGGAGCATTTAGCGGTGGCAGCGATTCTGATGAAGCTGGCTCCTTTTCCCAAGCTTCCGGTCAATCTTCTAGTGGTGGCGAATCATCTGGCGGTTTTAAAGGTAGCGCTGTAAAAGCGGGGCGTATTGCAGCGGATACCGGTACGAATTTGATGAAGGGAATGGGTGATATGGCCGCGGATAGAATCAGCGGTACTACCGGAGGTCGTCTAGCCAGCTCGATCCGAAACAGTACGAAAGTTGACGGGGATGATGACGATAAGGAGGGCGACTGACGATGCTTCCCCTGCATTTGACAACGATAGCTTAGGCGGTGGCGGCACTGGCTGGATGAATCAAACCGGCGGCTTTGATGGTCTATCCATTGAGGACCAGAAGAAGCCCGCCAAGCACACGCAGAATGGCAAGAGCGCGACCCGGAAAAGCACACCTTCGACGTTGAGAACTATGTGTCGTATGCCCAGGAACGCCAGCAGGAGCGCAACGAAGAGGTTGCCAGTTTTGTTAAAAACGGTCGCATGACCTAACTAGATAAGGATTACTCATTATGGAGTTTAGCTTTCCACCTCAAAATCTTGCGGAGGTATTTGGTTTCTTTGCCGTGATGTTCATTGTGATGCTGGCTTTCTACTTTTTGGGCCAGTGGCTGCACAGCACCGGGCATGGTCCGAAGATGAAAGCCATTGCCGACAAAATGGAGGTATTCCAAAACAAGCTGGCCGGGCGTGCCTATAAGGACATGACGAGATCGGTCGATCAAATCGACAAAATTAGACGTTGGCCATCAGGCCGACGCAAGTAGTTAGAAAGCACACGGGCCAGTGATGGTGCACCGGTCCGCATTTCTACATTCCACCTTGGAGTAGGTGGCTTGAAAAATGAGGGTAGCTAAGCTTTAAAGTTAACAGCTTGATAACGCTATTAACCAAACACAGCTCTGCTTAAAGCTTTAGATGGAGCTTTACGTAGACGGGAAGAGCTTTTCTTTGTGCTTGAACTAGGTACGCGCTTTATTGTTTGAGAGCCATCTTCATTTACAACCATAACGACTACAGTATTTTCGTTTGTCTTTGTTTCTGACATGATTGTTCTCCTACTCAATGTAGTCTAATTATATATTAAAGATTAATCAGAGTCATTATTTTCAGTTTCCTGTAGTTCGAGGCGTAGCATCCAGATACTGAGAGCGTAAGAAATGGTGTCTAGTAACGGTTGCGCTAGTCCAATGAAAATACTGGGGTTTCCCCTGAGAAGGTTTTCATGTCTGGCATAAATATTCAAAACTAAGTTCGTTGTCGTACCTTCAAGTTCGTGGTCATTCTCATCTACCTGTTGGTATGATGAGCTGATAGGAATCGATAGTAATGAGCGTGCGGATCCATCATCAAGGTAGTATTTATACAGTAATTCAGCTTGTTCGCTATTAATATGCCTTCTTTGCTCTCTGAAAAGCCAATCATCAACGCTACTCAAGAAATTTGGATAGTATTGTGGGTGGTTTGTTGAAAATGCTTTAGGTGCCCCGATCACCCGTTGTTTGGTTTTTGTTGTGTTGGCATCATTCTCAACTATCGGAAGTAGAAGTGGGTTTTCTTTCACTCCTCCTTCACCGAGAAACAAAGTAGTTGCATCTTTATGTGCTACAGCAATAGGGATCAAGACACCATCAATTTGAGCACATGCTGCTTTTGCGCTTGCGCCATCAAAAAACATATGCACATTTCCCCAGTTTTTTTCAACTTGTTCTTCTGATTCATCTGTCCTCATCGATAGCATCAAGTTAATGCTAACCGTGTCTGTTGCTAAATCTTCATAGTTTGCAGCTAACTGTCGAATTCGATTGAGGCTGTCATGAATAACATCTAATGGCTCTTTATCTTTACTATCAATCAGGTACCTATAATTTAATACTTCTCGTACAGTATCCGCATAAGTTGTCACAAAGTACTGTCCTGATGGTACCAAGTGTTCTTGCTCTACCCGTTTCTTTTCTGCTTTTCTTTCTATAAGCGAACGAAATGCATCTGCAAACGCCTTAATTAATGATATGACAACAACAATAATAGCTATAGATTGAACTTCTGGTTGTATATTTTTCCAAAGTTCTGGAAGAAAACACCAGAAGTTGGAGTTCTGACTTGTAATATTTTGCAGGGCTGCACCGAATTGAACACCTAACAAAGCCCCCAAAATTAATTGCATAATAACTACGAAAAAGGTAGAGACTGGATGAGCTATCCAGTTTACTAAGGTTTTAAAAGAAAATGAGATTATTGACCAAACTGTCCTTAAGAGCGTACACCAAAAGTTGAACTTAAGACTCCTCAAAAAGGACTTTATTTTTTCTTTAGAGCGATAGCAAAATCGACTATCTGTGAGTTTTTTAAACATGGCTACTTGTGATCGTCCTAGCTGACATGCGAGCTGTGTAAAAAGGGATTTAATCAAACTCTGGTACTTAGAGTTAATATGATTTAATGAGATTATGCCATGATGTATCAAATTAATGAAATTATGAGCATATTAAAGTGGCAACATAACGCGTTATGAGTTTTGAGAAATGTAGATTACTACGTAATGAGTCTGTTTAAATTTCCTGTCCGGAAAATTGGCAACTTCTGCTAAGTTTAAGCGGGACAAAATATGTTGTAGATTTTTGAACAAGAGTCAGTACAACATACACTGACTCGGCACTAGTAGGGTAGCGTTACTCGGTTGAGGATTTGCTCGGCTTTAGGCCTGGAGTGTTGCCTGGCGTTTTTTTGTTATCACGTCGACGTTGATCTGGCTTGCCGGTCGACTTGGCTATTGGTTTTGGTCCTGGTTTCAAACCCATAATTTTATCCTTGTTTATGATGAGGTCATTCCTCACTGTATACTATTTGGTCAATGCTAATGGTTTTCAAGATGTGTATGAAAAATAATCTAAAAATACGCTTAAGGTTCCTTGCTGGTAACTCATGTTTTGATACGCTATCTAAAATGTACAACGACAAGTTGGAGATACAAGGTGGATAGAGTTGCATCGAGCCCGCGAGTGCTTACGGCTGAAGAAAAACAAGAGCTTCGTCGTGACATGGCAGAATCGTCAGCCTGGGCCAAAACTGAACTAAAACGTCGACGAACAGCAAAAGATCAAAAAAATTCTGCGCATGGTATAGAGGATGGTATCGAGAAAAGTCAGTTTTCTAACTAGCTGTTATGTAGGTATATTTTCCTCTCATTGATATTCGAGTGGGAGTAGGGCTTGCTCTATATCGATTAAGCCTTCCAACTAACGAAAATGCCAGTCAGTTCTCTGACTGGCATTTTTTATGGATTTTTACTTTCTTAAAAAACTTGCGGAAATATTGGAGTTCTTCGCAGCGATATTCATTGTGATGCTGGCCTTTTATTCTTGGGGGCAGCGGCTGCACAACACCGAACACGGCCTGAAGATGAAAGCCATTACCGAAAAAATGGACTTATTCCAAAACAGGTTGGCCGGGCGTGCTTACAAGGACATGACGAGATCGGTCAATCAAATCGACAAAATGAACTCAAGAGTTGGTGGTTTTATGTTTTTTTTGGTAAATTTTGTCGAAATAACACTTGAAACCTGGTTTTGTTTATGTCAAGTGTTATGATGTCCTATAGCGAATATTATAATTAAGGTAAAAAATGTTAATTCAATTTACAGTTAAGAACTATCGCTCAATTAAAGAGGAGCAAGTCTTTAGCATGGTTAAAGCTAAAGGTGATGAGTTATTGTCTTCAAATACATTCGAATCTGATTCTACATCAGGTACTCCTTTATTACGATCAGCTGTTATTTACGGTGCAAATGCAGCGGGTAAATCTAATTTAATCAGAGCACTAATTGATATGGAGTCTATTGTGAGGCTTTCAGCATCTAAAACTCAAGAAGGTGATGATTTGCCAGTTACTCCCTTCTTATTTGATGATGCTACTCCTAGTGAACCAACAGAATTTGAAGCTGTATTCATTATGGATGGAGTGAAGTATCAATATGGTTTTTCAACTACTAAAGACAAAGTGTTAGAAGAGTGGTTAATCGCTTTTCCTAAGTTAAGACCACAAAGGTGGTTCTCTCGAGTGTTTGACGAGGAAACGCAAGAATATGATTATAAGTTTAGTGATTATTTGTTGGGACAGAAAACTGTATGGCAAAATTCGACTAGGGAAAATGCACTGTTCTTGTCAACAGCTGTGCAGTTAAATAGCGAGCAACTTAAACCAGCATTTAATTGGTTTAAAGAAAAATTAAAACTATCCGATTTTAGTGGTTGGGGCCCAAGTTATACGGCTTCTTTATGTGATAATGATAATACTAAAAAAAGAGTTTTAGATTTTTTACAGTCAGCGGATTTTAATATTCACGATGTCCAAATTGAAAAAGAAAAATTTGATCCGAATAGTGTACCAGAAAGCTTGCCTGAGAAATTAAGAGAGCAAATCATTAAGGAAATGAAAGGAAAGGATATTATTGATATTAAGACAGTTCATAAAACTAGTTCTGGTAAATCAATTCCTTTAGATTTGGGTGAAGAATCAGACGGTACGCAAAAATTCTTTTCTTTTGTTGGCCCTTGGATTGATGTCTTAGAAAATGGTTATGTATTAGTTATTGATGAACTTCATGATAGTTTACACCCTAAAATGGTTAAATATTTGGTCAGCCTGTTCCATAACAAAAAAACAAATCCTAATAATGCTCAGTTAATTTTTACAACTCATGAGACATCGATTCTGAGTCAAGATGTATTCAGGCGTGATCAAATCTGGTTCTGTGAAAAAAATAAATCGCAAGAAACCTCTCTATATCCTTTAACAGATTTTAGTCCAAGAAAAGATAGAGAAAATCTAGAGTTAGGTTATCTATCTGGTCGTTATGGTGCGTTGCCATTTATTAAATCCATTGGAGCTTAGAAGGGTTATATAATGGGAACAGATAACTTACATCATAAAAGGAAAGCCAAAGTCACAAGAGAACTAGGGCGGAGGCGAGCACGTAGAGATTCTTACGATAAAATATTAATTGTCTGTGAAGGAGAGAAAACAGAGCCTAATTATTTCCGAGAATTAGTTAATTTTTACAAGTTAAATAGCGCTAATGTTGAAAGAGACCGTTCATGTGGTTCGAGCCCTAAGAGTGTATTAGAAAGAGCGGAAGAACTTGCCTTATCCGAAAGTAACAAGGGTGATGCATACGATAGGGTATACTGTGTATTCGACAAGGACAGCCATGAAACGTATGATGAAACTATTAGAAAAATAGCTAATAAACAACCAGTTAATATTTTTTATGCTGCAATATCAGTACCTTGCTTTGAATATTGGCTATTGTTACATTTTGAATACACGACTAAACCTTTCCATCGAACCGGAAAATCAAGTGTTGCTGACGAAGTTATAAAATATCTAAAAAAGTATATGCCAAAGTATAGTAAAGCTGATTGTAATGTGTTTTGTCAGTTGGTAGAACAACTTGATTTTGCAAAAGTAAATTCTCGCAGATCACTAGAATTTGCAAAACAGAATCATACTGATAACCCGTCAACAAAAATTCATGAATTAGTCGATTACCTACAGAGTCTGATAAGTGATTGATGGCCCGTATTCACACATATATATGGTAAAACATAGTCAGCATATAGCTTGCGATTTTTCGATTGATAAAAGCGCCTTAGCCATATTAGCTCAAAAACGTAAGCGCTCCATAAACCCCGTATTCTCATCGCCTAACACTAACACTAATAATAAGACCAAGTCTCCGGCTATAAGGAGATTTGAAATGGGAAAACGACACACTAATCAAGAATGGCAAACGCTTATCGAGCAATCTGAATCGAGTTCATTGTCAACGCCCGCATTTTGTAAGGGCAGCTCATTCCTCGCGGTACAATCTTTGGTCAACACTGATGGCTTTCAAGATGTGTATGAAAAATAATCTAAAAAATATCCGCAAGGTTTCTTGCTGGTAACTCATGTTTTGATGCGTTTTAAAATGTACTGCGACAAGTTGGAGGCACAAGATGGATAGAATTACCTCGGGTCTGCGACGGCTTAGTGTTGAAGAGATACAAGAGCTTCGTCGTGATATACAAGAATCGTCAGCTTGGGCCAAAGCAGAACTAAAACGCCGACAAGACGCAAAAAATCAAAAAATCCTGCGCATGGTATCGGGAAAAGGTGGTGTTTCTAACTAGCTGTTATTTCGATGTATTTTATGCTCATTGATGTTCGAGTCGGAG
>JBQGON010000106.1:0-12471 GCA_052087065.1 Vibrio sp.
GGTAAAACTCTTTATTGTTACCCAATTTAGCGATCGTATCTTTTAGACCATTATGGCCGCCATGACCGCCACCTTGTTTGAATTTTGCCACACCGGGAGGTAAATCAAGCTCATCGTGAGCAATCATGATTTCTTCCGGTGCAATCTGGTAAAATTTCGCCATAGCGGCAACGGCCTTACCAGATAAATTCATGTAAGTTGTCGGGATCAGTAATCGAAGATCGATGCCATTGAGCTGAATGCGAGCGGTTAACCCATAAAATTTAGGTTCACTCTTGAGCGTCACATTGTGCATTCGAGCGAATTCTTCAACCACCCATGCGCCAGCATTATGACGAGTGCGAGAGTACTCTGGGCCTGGATTGGCTAATCCGACTAATAATTTTATTGGTTGACTCAAGGTGTTGATCCTATCGTAAACGAAAAAGCGCCGTATGATAGCACAGAACAACTTATCGGTGCGAGATTACGTAACGTTTGTTTATTCATCATGGCAAAAAAAACGCCTTATCCAATGATAAGGCGCTTAAAATCGTTCATTAGGAATGTTTATGCGTTAAACATCGCCGAAATAGATTCTTCGTTACTGATGCGACGAATCGCTTCAGCCAGCATGGTCGATAATGTCAACTGACAAACCTTACCTGTTGCTGCCATTTCTTTACTCAAGGTGATTGAGTCAGTGACGATCACTTGGTCGAGTACCGAGTTTTTGATGTTTTTCGCGGCATCACCAGAGAAAATAGCATGCGTAGCGTAAGCAAATACACGCTTGGCCCCGCGGTTTTTCAATGCTTCTGCTGCTTTACATAACGTGCCACCAGTGTCGATCATGTCATCAACAATAATGCAATCACGACCTTCTACGTCACCAATTAAGTTCATTACTTCAGAGACATTGGCGCGTGGACGGCGCTTATCAATGATCGCAATATCAATATCGCCCATGGCTTTTGCTGTTGCACGAGCACGTACCACACCGCCTAAATCTGGCGACACCACGACTGGATCAACAAGTCCACGGACTTGCATGTCTTCAAGCAGGACTGGAGTACCAAAGATATTATCAACGGGTACATCGAAGAATCCTTGAATTTGTTCTGCATGAAGGTCAATGGTTAAAACGCGGTCAACGCCGACGTTAGAAAGGAAGTCTGCAACAACTTTGGCGGTAATTGGCACACGAGCAGAACGGACGCGACGGTCTTGGCGTGCGTAGCCGAAGTATGGGATAACAGCGGTAATACGTCCAGCTGAAGCACGGCGCATTGCGTCAATCATTACGACCAGTTCCATGAGGTTATCATTGGTTGGAGCACAGGTTGATTGAATAAGAAAAACATCGCTACCACGTACATTTTCATTGATTTGTACCGCGACTTCACCATCGGAAAAACGGGAAACGGTAGCATCACCAAGGGAAATATAGAGACGATCAGCAATACGTTGGGCTAGTTCAGGTGTGGCATTACCAGCAAATAGCTTCATATCAGGCACGTTGGAAACCTCAGGGTTGCGTCCAGTTTTAAATAGAAAGGGTCTTGGCTGTTTCATAAACAGCCAGTGCTTCTTTCAACGGCGATGTATTTCGCCCTTGCGCGACAAACGCTGAAACACTATTAGTATCAAGTTTAGCAAGAGCAGTATTGGCTTGTTCCGCGTTAGGAAATTCCGCAAAAATGCAAGATCCAGTACCAGTTAACCTCGACGGCGCATATTGTAGCAGCGATGAAAGTTTATTATCAACCTCTGGATACAGTAATCGGACAATTTTTTCGCAATCGTTTTCGTAAGGTTGAGCTAAAAGTTCAGGCAGTGAACGCTTAGGCGTATGCCGAGGTAAATCAGGATGAGTAAAAATAGCTTGCGTAGATATAGCGACGTTAGGTCGCACGACGAGGTACCAATGTTCATCGGGTTGCACAGCTGTCAATTGTTCGCCAACGCCTTCGGCAAAAGCGGCAAATCCGCGAATGAACACAGGGACATCGGCACCAAGTTTTAGGCCTAATTGCGCTAATTCATCATCAGTACAGCCAGTGTTCCAAAGATGGTTGAGTGCGACTAATGTTGTCGCCGCATTTGATGAACCGCCACCAATACCGCCGCCCATTGGCAGAACTTTTTTAAGCTCGATATGCGCGCCGTTCTGACATTGTCTATACGTTTGTAAGGCACACGCCGCTCGATAGATGAGGTTATCTTGCAAAGGCACATCAGGTAAGTCTGGACTCAACGTGATTGCTGGCGTTGGCGTAACCGTTATTGCCAGTTCATCTCCGTAGTCTAGAAACTGGAATAAGGTTTGTAGCTCATGATAACCATCATCCCTTTGCCCATTAATGTAAAGGAACAGGTTCAATTTTGCCGGAGATGGCCACTGAGTGGTCATGGTCTTCATTATTTGACGTTCCATTTTGCAATCACAATGCGTAGCTTAATTTTTCCTTGAGTTAAGGATAGACGCTTTGGAAGATACAGTGGTTTTCCTTGGTAAGGGGTCGCACTATAATCCGTATAGTTCACCAACCAGCGTTTGTTATCAATCGTTGTGATAAGTGAACTTAGGGTGTTGTTTTGATTGAGAATATGGTCATCAGCGCCATTGGGTAAACCTAACACCCATTTCTGTAGCGGGATGATGGGTAAACGCAGCCCGGTTAAGCGAGCCACCAACGCCTGTGCATCTTTGTCATGCAAAGTTTTATCATCGTAGGTACGAATTGTTGCGCCATCTTTGGTCATCGTGAGGTGTAATAACGTTTGACCGAGGAAGTTGGTTAAGCGTAAATCAGTATTCTCACCACGTTTACGCCATTGGAAGTTCATGGATTGGCGTTGTTGTGGGGAAATGTATCCCATCTTTCCGGACAGAGTGTATTGTTTAATGTGATTCAAACGAGCTTGATGAGTGGACCAATCAACTTGGTAATCGGGTGATTGGGTGACAGAGCTACAGCCAGCTAAAAGTAATATTAGCGAAACAAGTAGCGTAATACGTTGGGTGACAAATCTCATTTGTGCATCTCGTCCTTTGGTGATGTGTCTTTATTAAGCCTGCAGTGGTACCTGGTTCAATTATTCTCAGTCATCACTGATTGATTGCATCAATATTAGGATGATGAATCGTCGTTTTCACTGATTTATTCTTCTTTTGCACCACGATTTTGAGGGCAAACTATACCATTGATGTCAGGAAGTGGTGAAAAACAAATTTGATTAGGCTTTCATTCCCAGAGGTCATCAAGTAAAATTCTGCTCTTGATCAATGTTCTTACCTGAGAATTCTCTATCAAATGTCTTTGCTTTCTATTGGAATAAACCATAACACTGCTCCTGTTGAGCTGCGTGAAAAAGTCGCTTTCGGTCCAGAAAAACTGAAAGATGCTCTCACGCAGTTATCTGACAGCGCTTATGTGAATGGTGGCGTCATAGTATCGACCTGTAATCGCACGGAGCTCTACTGTGATGTCAAGAATGCCAGTAAGAATAAACTCATTGATTGGTTATCGAGCTTTCACGATGTGCCGCCTGAGGAAATTAAACCCAGCTTATATGTGCATGAAGAGCAAGCGGCTATTCGTCATTTAATGCGGGTCTCTTGCGGTTTAGATTCATTGGTGTTGGGTGAGCCACAAATTCTAGGTCAGGTAAAACAGGCGTATGCCGAGGCGAGAGAACAAGATGCGGTCGATCCAGCAATAGAGAAGTGGTTCCAAAAAGCATTTTCTGTGGCGAAACGGGTAAGGACAGAAACCGATATCGGTGGCAATGCTGTTTCGGTTGCTTACGCGACCTGCACGTTAGCCAAGCACATATTCGATTCGTTGAAAGATGCCACGGTATTATTAGTTGGTGCAGGCGATACGATTGAGTTAGTCGCAACGCATCTTGTCAGTCATCACTGTAAACGTATTATTGTGGCTAATCGTACTCGTGAACGGGGTATGGCGTTGGCGGAAAGCGTCAACGGTGAAGTTATTGCGCTCAATGAAATTCCTGAGCATTTGGCGAGTGCCGATATTGTCATCAGTTCAACGGCGAGCCCTCTGCCAATTATTGGCAAAGGAATGGTTGAAGCGGCTGTAAAAGCACGTCGCCATAAACCGATGCTGCTGATTGATATTGCCGTACCGCGTGATGTGGAAGCTCAGGTGGGTGATATCGATGATGTATACTTGTATACCGTCGATGATTTGCAGTCCATTATTGATAGCAATATGGCGCAAAGGAAAGTGGAAGCGGTGCAAGCTGAAAGCATCGTGAGTGAAGAAAGTGCCGAGTTCATGGCCTGGATGCGATCCTTGCAAGCGGTGGATAGTATTCGCGAGTACCGCACTAATGCGAATGAGCTTCGTGAAGAACTATTAGCGAAAAGCGTGCAATCCCTAGCGTCTGGGGCGGATCCAGAAAAAGTGTTAATTGAGCTCAGCAATAAATTGACGAATAAATTGATTCATGCTCCAACGCGCGCTTTACAAGCGGCTGCCCAGCATGGTGAGCCAGAAAAATTAGCGGTCATACGACAAAGTTTGGGCCTTGACGGCCCTCAATAATATATCAATTGTAAAGTTAAGAAGAGACTATGAAAGCGTCGATTTTAGTAAAGCTTGAAACCCTAGTAGAACGATACGAAGAAGTACAGCATCTGCTGGGTGATCCAGAAGTCATTGGGGATCAAAATAAATTTCGAACTCTGTCTAAAGAGTACTCTCAGTTAGAAGAAGTCACTAAATGCTTTCAAGCGTATCAACAAGCGCAACAAGATTTAGAAGCTGCTCAAGAGATGGCAAATGAAGATGATGCTGAGATGCGTGAAATGGCGGAAGAAGAAGCCAAAGAAGCCGAGCAGCTGATTGTGAAGTTAGCCTCTGATCTTGAAGTCTTATTGCTTCCTAAAGATCCCAACGATGATCGCAACTGTTTTCTAGAAATTCGCGCGGGAGCCGGCGGCGATGAAGCGGGTATTTTTGCGGGAGACTTATTCCGTATGTACAGCCGTTTTGCCGAGAAAAAAGGTTGGAAAATTGAAGTTATGTCCGCCAGCGAGTCGGAACATGGCGGCTATAAAGAAATGATTGCCAAAGTTGCTGGTGAAGGGGTTTATGGCGTTTTAAAATTCGAATCCGGTGGTCACCGTGTACAACGGGTACCGGAAACCGAATCGCAGGGACGCGTACATACATCTGCGTGTACCGTCGCCGTGATGCCAGAAATTCCAGAAGCGGAAGTGCCAGAGTTACGTACTGGTGATTTACGCATTGATACGTTCCGTTCATCGGGGGCGGGTGGCCAGCACGTCAACACGACTGATTCAGCTATCCGTATCACTCACTTACCCACGGGAATTGTGGTGGAGTGTCAAGATGAGCGTTCTCAACATAAGAACAAAGCGAAGGCAATGGCGGTGTTAGCCGCGCGTATTGCTAAAGCAGAAGAAGAAAAGCGTGCCGCTGAAATTTCTGATACGCGCCGTGACTTACTCGGTTCAGGCGATCGTAGTGATCGTATTCGTACTTATAACTACCCACAAGGACGCGTGTCTGATCACCGTATTAACTTGACGATTTATCGTTTGAATGAAGTGATGGGTGGCGATTTGCAAACCTTGATTGACCCTGTCATTCAAGAGCATCAGGCGGATCAATTAGCCGCTCTGGCTGATCAGTAGTCATTGATGATGCCAAGTATTGATGTGGTGCTTAAGCGCGCCACGCAGCAACTTGCCGCAAGTGGCAGTGACTCGCCGTCGCTCGATGCGGCGGTTTTACTCTGTCATGCCCTGAATAAACCACGTGCGTATTTATTCACTTGGCCAGATAAAGCCTTGAATGAAGATGAATCCGCGCAGTTTGACGCATTAATAGCATTACGCGTTGAGGGTCGACCGGTCGCGCATATTACGGGTGAACGTGAGTTTTGGTCGCTGCCTTTGCAAGTGTCACCAACCACGTTGATTCCTCGACCTGATACCGAACGTTTAGTCGAAGTCGCCTTGGAGTTATCCGATATTCCAGCGGGGCAGGTGTTAGATCTAGGCACGGGGACGGGCGCAATAGCGCTTGCTTTGGCATCAGAATGGCCACAGCGTTCGATTATCGGTGTCGATTTGCGTATTGAAGCACAGCAACTAGCACAGCATAACGCGGCAAGGCTCGGTTTTGATAATGTCACGGTGAAGCAAGGCAGTTGGTTTACGCCTCTTGATGATGGTACGAAGTTTGCTTTAATTGTTTCTAACCCGCCTTACATTGAAGAGAACGATCCGCATTTAGAACAAGGTGACGTAAGGTTTGAACCGAAAAGCGCGTTAGTTGCTCGCGAAAAAGGACTGGCGGATATCTCTTATATTAGTGAGCATGCACGAGACTACTTGCTAGACGGTGGTTGGCTTGTGTTTGAGCATGGTTACGATCAAGGAGCCGCGGTTCGTCAGCAATTAGCGACGTTAGGTTATCACGATGTGAGCACGGAGCGAGATTATGGCGGTCAAGAACGTGTAACATTAGGCCGTTTTTTGAGTAAATAGGACAAAGTAATGTACGAATTTTTCAAACAGTTACATTTATCGACAATTGCCATTAGCGTCACACTGCTAACAGTCAGATACATTTTGATGATGATGGACTCTCCCAAGCTGAATAATAAATTTTTAAAAGTGTTTCCTCACATCAACGATACGGTGCTATTGGCATCTGGCGTGGTTTTGGTTTTTATTACGGGTATGGTTCCTTTTACCGCCGCCGCGCCTTGGATGGCAAGTAAGCTGATGTGTGTCGTGGCTTATATTGCATTAGGTGTGTTTGCATTGAAGTTGGGCCGTAACAAATTACTCAGAACGTTTGGTTTCCTCGGGGCGCTAGGCTGGTTAGCGATGGCTGGTAATATTGCAGTAACGAAAGTCCCAATGTTTTTTAATTAAGCAATAGAGTAGCGAATTAATGTTGTTAAATTTATCTGATGATGATTTTGATGAAATGTCTTTAGCGGAAGGTGCCTTGGTGCTTAACCAAGCCATTGATTCGGAGACGAAAGTAACGTGGGCGAAAGAGGAATTGGATCGCTTAGTGTCGCAAGCGAAACAGGCCTTGAGCTCGTGCGTAGATGGGCCATCGCGTCTTGATGCATTTTTGCAGCTATTTTATACCGAATGGGGTTTTAAGGGCGATCAAGAAGCCTATTTTGATGCCAGTAATGCCTTCATCGATAAGGTCCTCGAGCGCCGCAAGGGCATTCCGGTTAGTTTGGGGGCGCTATTACTGTACTTCGCTGATGAGCTTGATTTTCCGTTTGAAGCCGTTAACTTTCCGACTCAGTTTTTAATTAAAGTAGTATGGCCAGAATCTTCT
Organism: Vibrio sp.; assembly: GCA_052087065.1. Lineage (GTDB taxonomy): Bacteria > Pseudomonadota > Gammaproteobacteria > Enterobacterales > Vibrionaceae > Vibrio. The sequence goes on from JBQGON010000106.1 coordinate 7,350, forward strand.
GTGCAGTATCTCAATCCATTTTCTGGTGAAGATGTCTCTCAACATACTCTACAAGCTTGGCTTGTCGGGCATAAAGGCCCGCTTAGTCAGCTAAAACCTGAGCATCTCAAAACGTGCGACCATGCCACCATTATTGGTCGCTGGTTAGCATTAATGAAAAATGCGTTATTACGAGAAGAGCGTTATACCTTGGCATTGCGATGCACAGATCTTGCGCTGACCTTTGTTCCTGATGATCCTTATGAGATTCGTGATCGAGGCTTTATCTATCAACAATTAGATTGTCATCAAGTGGCGGTCTCAGATTATCAATATTTTATCGACCAATGCCCGGATGATCCGGCAGCTGAATTATTAAAAACTCAAGTGAATGCATTAAGTCACGATGCCGTGACAGTGCACTAATCGAATAAGAGAGAACACAATGGAACAAAAGATCGTTCATGTTGGTGACATCCCGGTAGCTAACGACAAGCCCTTCACGCTATTTGCGGGAATGAATGTTTTAGAATCGCGCGATATGGCGATGCGTATTTGTGAGCACTACGTAAAAGTGACGGATAAACTCAATATCCCTTACGTATTCAAGGCATCTTTTGATAAAGCCAACCGTAGCTCAATTCACTCTTATCGTGGTCCTGGTTTAGAAGAAGGGCTAAAAATTTTCCAAGAGATTAAAGAGACATTTGGTGTGAAAATCATTACCGATGTTCATACTGAAGCACAAGCCTTACCTGTTTCGGAAGTGGTGGATGTAATTCAGCTTCCCGCGTTTTTAGCACGTCAAACAGACTTGGTTGAAGCGATGGCAAAAACAGGCGCAGTGATCAACGTGAAAAAGCCACAGTTTATGAGCCCAGGACAGGTGGGTAACATCGTTGAGAAATTTGCCGAATGTGGCAATGATAAAATCATTTTATGTGAACGTGGTTCTTGTCATGGTTACGATAACCTTGTGGTTGATATCTTAGGGTTTGGTGTGATGAAAAAAGCCTCTCAAGGCAGCCCGATCATTTTTGATGTGACGCACTCACTACAAAATCGTGACTCTTCAGGAGCCGCTTCTGGTGGGCGCCGTGAGCAAACGGTAGAGTTAGCTAAAGCGGGTTTGGCAACAGGTATCGCTGGGTTATTTATCGAAGCTCACCCCGATCCAGATAACGCAAAATGTGACGGTCCATCTGCTTTGCCTCTCGATAAATTAGAGCCGTTTTTACAACAAATGAAAGCGCTTGACGATATGATCAAAGGTTTCGAGCATATAGATATAAAATAAGACGGCAAGTAAGCAAGTTTTAGTGATACAACCACAACGCGACCTGTTGGTCTCGTTGTGGATTATTTACCCCCTTCACGCTTTAGAAATTGTTTTTTTTTGGTTCTTCGCAGTGTTACTTACTGCAGACTTCATTCCCACAATATTCGCGTTATAATACTGCTCGAGTCTATCTCGGGGTGAGCCTAAGTGTTGAACAAGGATAAAAACCATGACGCCAGCGATTAATTTAGCCAAAAAGAATAAAACCCCTCACACGATCCATCAGTATCAGCATGACTCCAACAGCGAAAGTTACGGTGAAGAGGCCGCTCGCGTGTTAGGTCAAGATCCAAATTCTGTTTTTAAAACATTATTGTTTGCGTTAAACGGTGAAGAGAAGCAACTCGCTGTCGCGGTAATTCCAGTCAACCAGCGCCTTAATCTCAAGTTGGCCGCTAAAGCGGCTAAAGCAAAGAAGGCAGAAATGGCAAAACCAGAGATAGCCGAGAAAACGACAGGCTATGTCGTCGGTGGTATTAGTCCGCTAGGACAGAAGAAAGCATTACCGACCTTCATTCATCATAGTGCCGAATTACAGACCACGATATGTGTTAGTGCGGGCAAACGAGGATTAGAGATAGAATTATCACCACAGGATTTAGCGAGGTTAACTCGCGCTACTTTTTTTGATTTGTGTGGTGACTAGTCTCGGCTGTTAACATAGAATCTGAACATAGAAAAAGGTCCACAAGGGACCTTTTTTCGTATCTTTAAAGCGGAAAATGTCGACTTAATCGTCGTCCACCTGCGTGCTATCTACAATGTGATTTTCGCCAAGATCGTCTGGCAGAATAAGGTTTAGCAAAATCCCTACAATCCCGCACAAGCTAACGCCTTGTAGATTGAAGTTACCAATACCAAATGCCATGCCACCAATCCCAAAGACTAAGACAACTCCGACAATCACGAGATTGCGCGATTTGTGTAAGTCGACGTTATGCTTTATGAGTGAATTCAGACCGACTGTGGCGATGGAGCCAAATAATAAGATCATGATCCCGCCCATGACCGGCACCGGAATGGTTTGTAAGAATGCGCCAAGTTTGCCGATTAATGCCAATACAATCGCGGTGACTGCGGCCCACGTCATGATGACTGGATTAAATGCGCGAGTTAATGTTACCGCTCCAGTGACTTCACTATAAGTCGTATTCGGTGGTGCGCCTAAAAAGGCGGCTAAAATGGTGGCGACCCCGTCTCCTGTAATGGTGCGATGCAGGCCTGGTTTTTTTAAGTAGTCTTTACCCGTCACGTTAGAAATCGCAATCATATCACCCACATGCTCGACTGCTGGTGCAATCGCTACGGGGATCATGAATAAAATCGCGTTGATATTGAATTCTGGAGTGGTGAAGTTTGGAATGGCAAACCAAGCGGCTTGGTGAATCGCGGAAAAGTCGACGACACCAAAAAATAACGACAGCATGTAGCCAACAAAGATGCCTCCGCAGATAGGAATGAGTCGGAAAAAACCTTTCGCGTAGACACTAATCGTAATGGTTGTTAGCAAAGAAGCTAAGGCAATCCACATTGCATAGTCGCCATTGACTAATTGCGCGCTACCATCGCCAGATTTTCCCATCGCCATGTTGACCGCTGTAGGCGCCAGGCCGAGTCCAATAACCATAATGACAGGACCGACAACGACAGGAGGGAGTAATTTATGGATGAAACCGACACCACGAACTTTAATGGCTGCGCCAAGCAGGACATATACTAGACCCGCCGCTACCAGTCCGCCCATGGTGGCTGCTATGCCGAAGGCTTGTGTGCCATACATAATGGGAGCAATAAAGGCGAAAGAAGAGGCGAGGAAAATAGGAACAGAACGACGAGTTATAACTTGGAATAGAAGGGTACCGGCACCGGCTCCAAACAGTGCAACGTTAGGATCTAACCCCGTGAGTAACGGAACAAGAACCAGTGCACCAAATGCTACAAATAACATTTGTGCGCCAATTATGGCATTTTTCATCGTATTTTCCCTGATGCTATAAAAATTTGAAAGATTTTATCACTTTTGTAATCGATTACCATATGTGTTCAATAGAAAATCGGCGAATTTTTGTCTGAGACTAAGAGAAAAAGGTCTGAAAAGTGGAATTTTGACGCTATCCTGAATCCCATCGCTTGCTCGGGGTTCGATACTTGCTTATCATCAAGCTTCATGAATAGGGAACGATAGAATGTTATGCGCTATTTAGCTTTATTGTTAATCTGGGTCATATCACTGCCAGCAGCAGCGGTGACTAAAGTGAACTTGTATCAAACACAAGTGACGGTTGATCCACAAAATGCACAATCAGATAATCAGATTAGAATCCAAGGTATGGAGCAAGTCTTGGTTCGTGCCACAGGTTCGACATCGGCATTGCAAAATAGTGTGGTAAAAAAAGCACTAAACCATAACAGTCAGTACCTCACTCAGATCAGTCGGACAGAGAACGATCAAGGTCAAGATGTGGTGAAGTTAGGCTTTAATGCTGTTCATATTCGCGAACTGCTGACTCAGGCCCAATTGCCTTTTTGGCCGGCGCAGCGCACGAATATTTTGGTGTGGTTAGTCAAAGATACCGATTATGATCGCCAGATTATTTGGGAGAATAGCGGTGCTCCTCTGTTACAAAAAATGCATCAAGAGGCGAGAGTACGAGGTTTACCATTAACGTTGCCAGTAGGCGATTTCTCTGATGTTACTGGGCTATCAACCACGGATCTATGGGGTGGTTTTACCGATGCGATAGGTAAGGCCAGTGCGCGTTATCCGACAGATGCGATTATGGTTGTTCAAGCTCAAGGGGACGATATTCATTGGACGCTGTACGATCAATCAGCGCATGCGCTTCAAGATGATTTTAAGCAACCGATTACAGGTCAGGCAAGTGGTGACGATGCCATGAAGACGATGGTCGATACGATAAGTGAATATTATGCCCAGCAGGGTGGCGTTGTCGTTTCTGACCAATCATCTCAGTCACTAAATGCGGATTTTTCTCATGTTACTGATGCGCAAGATTTCTTTAATATAGAGAAAATGCTGAAATCATTAAGTTCAGTCGCTTCTGTTAATGTGCAGCATATTCATGGCAATGATGTGCAATATCGTGTGCATCTATTAACATCTGCTGACGTGTTCAAAGATGAAGTCTTGAGAAATGATGCGGTGCAAAGTTCTGATGCGCAGAATGATTGGATGAAGGTAGAAACCACGCCCCAATTTTCTCAACAAAGTAGTCAAGTCGATGAAACTGGGCTTGCCTCAGCGACCGATTCCGATGATACACCTGCGATGACGATGGATTCCGGTGCGCCGCAGTCAATGGATAATCAAACACAGTCTGATAACAGTGACATGCCTGCTGAGTCGCATCAACCAAATAGGCCGACGCTGCATTTTATTTGGAATCATCGAAACTAATTAAGAGCAGCAATAAAAAGCGCAGCTATCGCTGCGCTTTTTTATGTAGCAAAGAGTCTGACAACAAGCATTATCGTCATGGTGTACTAGGCCGATGCGGTTAACTTGTACTCAGACCTTTCATTTGTGTTGCAACTAAAGCAAGGCGTTTCCCTAGGTATTGGGTCAGAGCTATTTCATCGGGGGTTAATACGTCACTATGCCCACTCACATGGCTAGCACCATATGGGGTGCCACCATGCTTTGTGGTATGCAGGCCAGGTTGCGAATACGGAATTCCCAATATCATCATGCCATGATGGAGAAGCGGTAGCATCATGGTGTTCTGGGTCGTTTCTTGTCCGCCATGTAAACTCGATGATGAGGTAAATACACATGCAGGCTTA
>JBQGON010000107.1:0-12402 GCA_052087065.1 Vibrio sp.
GCTGATTGTTACTCTAAATTACTCGAGATAATAGTCTCTGTTTTTGACGATTTTTTGCTCATTTCTCTGTTTTTCACTTCAATAAAAGTCTTTAATCGTCAAGGTCACAATTTTTCGTTGTACGCGAGGAAAAAAAAGATCGATATTCGCCCCCGATCATAACTATTTCCCTGTTTAAAAACGAGTTCAGAGATAAGCACACTGGCTTAACTCTAGAGGTCGTTTGACGTTATTTTGAGGCTAAGTCGTTGAACAATTCCGATGTTATTACCGCATCACCTCGGATCGCTATCCCAGTGACCGCATTAACTTTATTTGCCATTGCATCAGGCTATTTGATGAGCCTAATCCCACTGATTTTGCCTACTTATGGTTTGAATGAACACATCGCCAATTGGTTAGCCAGTGCGTTTTTTATCGGTAACTTTGTTGGAACGCTCTACACACAAAAGAGCGTCAGACTTTATGGATATCGTAATGCATTTATCGCGTGCCTCATGACATTAATGGTCGCCACGTTAGCTTTGCTTTTCTTTACCCATGAATGGGCGTGGATGGTACTGCGCTTTGTTGCTGGTATCGCTGTCGCGGGCATTTTTGTGATTGTCGAATCGTGGTTATTACACGGTAATGAATCCGGCCGTGCTAAACGTCTTGGTGTCTATATGGTCGCGCTTTACCTCGGCACAACCGTTGGCCAATTAGGCATCTCTACCATCGGTATCAACGGTTATGGCCCTTTTGTATTCATCACCATCGTACTTTCAATGGCAGCCATGACATTAGTAAGAGCAAAAGATATACAACCCGACGCGAGCGAAAGCGCCACAATGTCATTTAAGCAGATTTCACGTTTGAGCCATGCGGCTTTACTTGGTGGTGTGGTGTCTGGATTAACCACCGCTGCGATTTATGGCTTAATGCCATTAGAATTGATGAAACGCGGGCTCAATCACCAAGAAGCCGGCAGCTTAATGGCCGTTGTGATTTTAGGCGCCATGGTTGTGCAAGTATTGATTCCCAAGCTCACTAAATATTTAGGCCGCAACCACGGCACTACTGTGTTTCATTGGGTCGGCAGCGGCAGTCATCACAATCTTAGACGACGGCGTAGTAACGCTCGCGATATGCTTATTTTTCATCGGTGCTGCCTCCTTTGCCTTATACCCGATTGCTATCAACCACGCATGCTTAAACTTAAATGCGAATTACATCGTGTCTGCCACCCAGGCAATGCTATTTTGTTATAGCATTGGGTCTATTATCGGGCCTTTGGCTGCCGATTGGTTTATGCAAGGTCATCAAGGGTGATGGCGTATCTGTTTATCACTTTACTGGCAACTTGCTTGTACATGCTGGTTGCTAGCGCAAAGACCAAGCATCAATGGGTTGCTGGAAAGTAACAACTGAATAATGCAACACGCACATCGCCAGCCGTGTGATTGATATCATGCGGCTTTTTCTTTTCTCAGAGCCAAACTTGCCAAGTTATAAATACGGCTTGTGATCTATCGCTCTAATCAAGCCTTTGGTAATACGATAAATATTAAAAATATACAGAGCGACAAACAGAAAAATACCAATGCCAAATACCCATAATAAGAAAGACACAATGGTAAGTACAAGCGAAATCCAAAAGGTACTAATCACATTATCAAAGTGCGAATAATAAATGGTTTGGCTTGCATCCTCACGTTTTACATATGCCCAAATCACACCGATTAAGGTAAACAAGCCACCACTGAACAGTCCAATCGCGAATAGAATATAAGAAATAATAGTATGTGTTCTTACGGTATCATATTGGTTAGAAGGGGTATAAAAATCGTTATTCATGAAAACATCCTGACATAAAGCTATTTTTAACTCATGATATAAACCTAATTATATATGTTTTGATGATAAACCTCCCCCTTTTATATCCAAGCTCTCGTCAAGTTACACCACCTATTCGCTGCAATAGTGACGATGCGCGCCTGTGTATGACGCTACTCGGCAACCTAGCTCACAACGTTTTTGTGGTTTTTTTGCATTCGCGCCCATGGTAAGTTCCTGTGGGTCATCGATGGTCAAACACCTAGGAACCAGTTAAATGAAAAAGTCAGATAAGAAAATGGACAATGCCTTACGTGTAGCGTTAACGGAGGTATGTGAACAAGCCAAGGAGAGCCACACGGGGTTTGAGTGGTTAACCCATCAAGTGAATTACACCGATTTTCCACGCTCATTAACCATTACTTGCGTCTTTGATACTCATCATCATATGGAACAGACCGACAAAGCGTCTATCATCACGTCGCTCAAACAAGCTTTACAGCCTTTGAAGATCTCGCTCAACAACACAGACAAACAGATACGCTTTGATTCTGAAGAAAGTTGCACGTTAGAACATCAAGGACGCTGGAATAAACGCTTGTCGTAGCCAGCCGTTTGACGGCTTGACCGAAATCTCTACTGCTCGCTCCTATGAAAGTGATAAAATCTTCGTATCAAAATGACCAAGGAACTCTATGTTTATCCATCATGTTAACGGCATCGACTGGCTGGTGATTACCGCCTTTGAAGAACTCAAACCACTGTTTATCGAAGATGCCGGTGCGATCCCCGCTTGTTTTTCTGCTACTAGCGAATTGAGCCTGATTGATCAAGCTAAGCGCGCTTATGGGTACTTGCCGACGCTCAGCGGCGTCATCACGGATACTGGCACCTTTCAACGCCAAGGTAACGAGGAAGATTTAGAACCACAGCTTGCCTGCCTCGTGGAAGGGCGTGGTCGGGTGTTTATCTATAACGGCGGCTTTGTGGCGTTTGTCGATGACGAGCAAACCTTTATTACCCGCATGGACTGAACATTACTCGGTCAGTGGCAACCTACGAAGTAGCCTCACTTGCAAAAAGGGATGAAGAGGCAAAAACGTTTTACAATTTGCCTCTTTGATAAAGCGAATCTAGGCACAACCTTTTTAGGGCTGTTGTATTCAAAAGGTTCTGCAAAACTTACCTTACAGTTTGTTATGTAGCGATGCTCGAAAGGACACAAACCAAGAATGCAGGCACCCCAGCTATAAGCAGTTTGATACAAAAAGCTGTATTTTCTGATAACCGCTCGTCATCGATTTCGTCCGCAACACTACGGTCAACCATTGAATCTGTAACCCTACCAGCTTTGTCGTTAGACTGCCCCATACCACCATAGGTGGATACATGAAAAATAAGGCTGTGGTTCCCCATAAAAGTGAAACGATGAAAAATGCGTAGTCCGAAACAAACTTAAGTCCAAAGAAGCCTGTAGACATCTCAAGAACAACAACTATTACGGCTGCTATTACATTCGCAATCACTACAAATCGAACTAAACCAAGCATTTATACTCCATTCCTTATCTAGCTACGTAACGCTCCTAAGTTGCGGCGAACGGTAGTGAGTCCGATGCCCGCCGCGGAGCAGTTTTGGCGGGCATGCCCAACCTTGGTTTGTTAAGAGCTAAGCCACCTAATTACTGCTTCAAGCGCCGCTTTATTGGTATCGAAGTGCATTAGCCCTAAGGCTTCAGATTTTGAAACCCATTTATACTCGCTATGTTCAGCTGATAATACAGGCTCACCATCTACTTCAGCACAGTAAACTTTTTCTAGAATCTCCGTCGGCTCTGTGCCGTAAGAAACACGCCATTCATCTTTAATGGGAAAAGAATACTCATATCCTACAGCCTCAATCGAATTTGGCTTACAACCAGTTTCTTCGAATATTTCTCTAGCAGCTGTTTCTTCAAAAGTTTCGTCTTCTTCCATGCCACCAGTAACACCTTGCCAAAAAGCAGGTAAATTAAATTCAGAACATTGTGTTCGTTTCAACCACAAAAATTTAACGCTTCCTTCCTCAATACGGTAAAGAAATGCATTTATAGAAAAGGGTTGCCTCATTATTTTTCATACTCTTAACATTTTATTAGCAATATGACTCAAAGTTACGCGCTGAACTCTTCTAACGCTGATACGGCCGCTTCTGCTTTGCTAGTTTGAACAAAAATATGGTCGTGATAATAAGCTGCAATGAGATTTGCGCTAATGCCCTTTGATGCTAACTTACTTGCGACTGCTGCGGTAAAACCAACGGCTTCCAAACTTGAATGAACTGTTAACGTAATTTGACTGTATGAGCCTTCAAACGATAACTCACTTTTTTCCGCCACTGACTTTTCAAGGACGAGAGTTAAGCCTTCGGATTCAATAAATGTAGCGACTGGATTTAACCCGAGATACTCTTTGAGTTCACCTGAAACTGTACAAAAAACGAATTCGGCTTCGACTAACTTTGGACTCATCGAACGTAATAGTTCATCTAAATCTGTAATGCCTGACATGTGTACTATTTCCTTATATTGCTAACCTGAGCCATGCCGGGAGCGTAGTGTAGCCCATAAAATGCACGCAGTGCATGGGCGAAGCGGAGGTATGGCTTCAGGTTGAGCCATTTGTTAGGCATTTAAGCACCCAGGTTTGGGGGTAAAATTTCAAACTTAGGCACTCCTTCAGGAAACACCGCCCAAATTGGAGCTGAAGCTGTATAAATTGCCATTGCTGGTACAAACTCATTTGAATTATTTAAAGTGGATACGGCAACTGAATAAAAATTACCTACTGTAACTTCTGCGCATATTGTTACCCCGCATTTTTCACAGAATAAATAATTCATGTCTTTTCCTGAACTCCCCTTACGAGTAAAGATAACAGGACTACCACTAACAATTTTAAAATTATCTTTTGGAATCCATACCCCAAACCATTTATCCGAACCAGTAAGAATTTGGCATTCTTTGCAATAGCAAAACAGCGAATTTATTGGTTCACCTTCAATAGAATATTTTAAGTTTCCACACCCGCAACTACCATTTTTTTCGGACATTTTTTCCTCCTTGATAAATTCGATTGATGCCTAACGCCTGCCAGCAAAGGCGAGTGAAACGAGTCCAGCCAGCTTGCTGGCGATTTTGGCTGGCTTTGTTATGCATTTACGTAGCTAGCGGACCTTCCTAGAACAACTAACAAGTGATCTGGAATGTTTACTCTATGGCCTTTAGATTCTTCTACCAATGCTACTCCCATTTCTTCGACTGTTAGATTTAATTCAACTGACCTTTGAATAGTTTCATAAACCCAGTTCGAGGAACCCTTTTTTAACTCCTGGAAGCCATTACTTCTTATGAAGTTTGAAATAGTTAATCTAACACCACCTAAGCCATGCCCTCAACCATCACTTTCATCAATAGGGTAATCTTCGTCTTCTAGGTTCCACTCTAATAGCTTGGGGTAACGACCATTATTACCGCCATCCCAGTCACCAGTTTCAATTCTAAGTAAGATCTTATTCATAATGATGCATAACACCTCAATCAGAGGCAAAAAACAGTTGGTTAAAATTAGCGACGCAGGAGCAAAACCAACTGTTTTTTGTCCTACTGAATTGACTTGTTATAGCTCTTTCCACCGTTCTTTTTTAGTCCAATATAAATAGCTTAGAACCAAAATTGCAATTGAAGCTAAAGAGGTTGCAATCATATCTGTTTTCGAGTCTCGAGGTTTCAGTATTTCTGAATCAGAAGTTACTAATGCGTATAATTCAGGTAGATAGTTTTGATAAAACATAAATATAGGCCAAAGGAACAAACTAGCCCAACCAGCTTTAGTCTGAACCTTTCTAACAAAGAATAAACAAAGAAATATCCAATATACGGCACCGAACGTACTACTAACTAAACCAGCCCATAAATTTAAAAAATGTTTATTCACTGAGAGAGTCATAGATGAATCATTGAATAACCAAATATATGCAATGGTATTCAGTAAGAGAAAACATACCGCTAAATACCCACCGCCGTAAGCTACTTGTGCTGAAATGACTTGTTCAGAGGCTTTTTTCACACCCGCAGGAGAAACCAGCAAAATAATAAATAATGAAAGAATTAAACCTACACTAGTTTCCCATGTAAAACCTATCATCTAAACTCCTTGAGCTATAACATTTTAATAGTGCGCATGCGCGTTTGCGCTGTACATGAGAGTTCAAAAAACCACCTTTAAAAGGCTGTTTTAAAAACACTTTTAAGACTTATCCCAAAGCAACTCAAAATACAAATTCGAGCATGCGCGTTATATCATTTATCCACAGCGCGTTATTCTGGCTGATAAATTAGTTAATGATTGATATTAATACACTTTCATTGACACGACTATGACAAACTAAGCAAAAAAACACTATTCGGGTCATAAAAACAGGCATCCAACTGGCAAACATAAAAATAAACTGTGTATTTACACAGTAAAAAGGCAATATATCCACAAGGAGCACCCGATGTCTTCCAGTCCATTTATCAATCACCTCAGAAGCGAATTGCGTGTACGGGGCTACAGCATGAAAATGGAAAAATCCTACTTGTATTGGATTCGTTATTTCATCAGGTTCAATAACCTAAAGCATCCTAATCAGATGGGAGCAAACGAGGTTAGAGGATTTCTTTCGTTTCTAGCAACCGAGCAACATGTAGCGATCAACACTCAGAAATCGGCTCTGAATGCGCTCGCATTTTTGTATAATAAAGCGCTTGCACAGCCACTTGGAGATCTTGGTTTTCAGCATACTAAGCAAGGTCGGCGTTTACCGTCGGTACTATCTGCTACTGAGGTTAAATCGATTATTGACCACATTGAGAGCGAGCGAGGCTTATTTTTGCATTGCTGTATGGTAGCGGCCTTAGAATCAGTGAGTGTCTAAGAATTATTATAGATATGCACCGACTACTGACATACAGTGCTCAACAGTACTCTCTTTTTCACCAACTGGCGCAACATAATAAATTGCTGATTCAGCGTCTGCCCTACCCGATAACTTGCTAATCACCCACGCAGCCAAGTACTTTGATGACAAACACCCACCTGCGGTTGCAAGATTACCTTGAGCATAAAAAGGTTGCTCTAAAACAGTCGCCCCTGATTCGATCACCCAAGGTTTCGTTGTTAAATCGGTACAAACGGGTATGTGATGCAGTAAACCAAGTACTGACATGAGCAATGTACCTGAACATTGCCCACCAATTAACTGAGTTTCAGGGTTTAGCTTTAGCCTTGAAAGTAGCGCTCTATCTTGAGCAATATCACGCGTTAGTGCACCGCTACCAAATAAGACAACGTTGGCTTGATTGGCAAACTCTAAAGGTTGCTGAGATTGAATTGTCACCCCGTTCATTGAAGTGACGTATTGGGGATGGACTCGTTATTTGTACATTCCAACCAGCGCCTTTCATTCGGTTCAAAATGCCCGCGGCTATAAATGAATCCAGTTCATTAAATCCATCAAAAGTTAATACAGCAATGTCCATATTTTCTCCTATTTTCCTAACGCCCGGTTAAGAGGTTAATAACGCATTACCCCCCATCCTGAAATAACCGCCTTAACCACTCGTTGCCAGTCGCTCTTGAGAAAGAGTTAACGGTGTGTGCCCCAGTTAATTATTGACTCTCTTTAAGCTCGGAAATTTAACACTGAACTAAATTACAGCTAACATACTTTAAAAATTAACTTTAACGCCATAAATACCAAACTCAACCACACCAATAGTGCTAATCGTTAGCTGTCAATTTGAGCAAATTGTTATAGCGCAGATCCATTCACCAAAGACCAATGATGCGGCATGAGCTCTCGAAGAGTTTTAAAAACTAATTGATTCTCTTCTGTGGTTATTGCCGCTTTTACGTCACCGCCCCAGTGAACTAAACGCTCTTGGCAAATACCACAAGGTGATAGAACCAAAAACTCACCATTTTCGTCTTCTCGACAGATACACAACGAATGTGTGACTGCTTCATTTAATTTGTGAGCCTCCAAATAAGCCCCAACTTCCATACATAGTGATAAAGCGTCATTTTTCACATCTGGAGCAACACTAGTTAAAATTGTTCCCGATTCTGTTCTAACGGCTGCAGCCCCACCCCAGCCAATAGGATAACGAGACTCGATTAATTGTGCCGCTGCGTCATACAAATCTTTTTCTATGTTTTCCATTTTGATAATTCCAAATTTTCACATTAGCTATAACGCCCAATTAATACGTGAGAAACACTTGGCTACACTTGAGCTAAGCGAAAGTGCCAATCCCTCTTGAGCAGTTTGTTATACGTCTGGTACCTGCAAAGTCCCTTTAATAACTGTCACTGCTGAACCTATTAACTTCGTACGCCCATTAGATAAAAGTTCGGTAGTAACATAGCCACCTCGTTCAGATGCCTGATAGCCTTGTAGGTTTAACTTACCCAGCTTTCCTGACCAATAAACAGTTAAAGCACAATGCGCTGAACCTGTAACGGGATCTTCATTTACACCTACCCAAGGTGCAAAGTACCTTGAAATAAAATCTAACTCGTTACTATTTGAACTTGTAGTAACCAAAACTCCACGCCCTTTGGTTTGTTTCATTGCCTCAAAGTTTGGCTGGAGATTTAGTAATGTTTTTTCACTATCAACTTCAATGAAAACCTTCGAATCAAAGCTACCAAAGGAAACTATTTTACATGCCTCTATGCCTAAATTATCCAATAACACCTGACAGGGAGGAATGTCGAATTGAATGGTTGGTGACGGAAAATCCAGTTCAATTGTAGATTCGTTGACCAGTGCAGTTAAGGTACCGGACAATGTTTCAAAATTAACTGCATCGCTCGTACTTACTTGCCCCCTTTCTTTAAGGACATGAGTAACAGCAAGCGTTCCGTGACCACATAGTTTTACTTCCGCTTTTGGAGTAAACCACTTCAGAGTCATATCAGAAAGCGATAAAAAAGCTGTTTCGGGAACAGCCATTTCTTCAGCAATTGATAACATTAAACTATCACTTAAGCCATTGTTTGTTATACAGACTCCAGCAGGATTACCTTTAAATGCTTCACTTGTAAATGAGTCAACCTGATAGATATCTAAGTCCATTTAGTTCTCCTAATTCAAAAAAGTCGTATAACGCCCGGCTAAGGGGTTGACAACGCACTGCCGGACTTAAAAAACACACTGTAAACACTAAACTTCAATTTTGAACTAAAGCCACCACGCGTTGGCAATCCCTCTTGAGCCGTTTGTTAGGCTAACTGTTTTGCGATTTCGTTTACTACAGGAACAACTGACAAGACTAATAGTCCCGACATTAAATAATTGAAAGCCATTCTGCTCCTTGAGCTATTTAATCCATTCTTTAACAAGGAACCAAACATCAGCCACACACCTACACATGGGAATGAAACCACAAAAAATGTTGTCGCGATCATCAAGTTTTGACTAAAGAAACTTTCTCCTACCGTTGTAAAAGCAGCGATTACACCTGTAGCGACTACCCAAGCTTTTGCATTTACCCATTGAAACAAAGCTCCCTTCATAAATGTAAATGGCTGGGATTGCGCTCCTGATTCAACCCTACCAGCAGAGTGTGCTATTAGATAAGCTAGGTATAATAAGTAAAGCACTCCGACACACTTGATGATGAAATGCAGATCAGGAAATACTTGGAACAACTGAGCGAAACCAAAACCAACAAGCAGAAGCATTACTGTAAAACCAACACAAATACCGGTCAGTAGAGGTAAACTTTTCTTCACTCCAAAATTTAGCCCCGATGTCATAACCATAATGTTATTTGGTCCGGGAGTTACTGAAGAGGAGATAGCGAACAAAACAACAGCATAGAGGTAATCCATGTAACAATCCTTATTTGTGTATTCCAATAACTTACACATAGCCATACAAACGAGACACCCATGATAGTCATAACTAAAAACTGTACAAATACACAGCACTAAACTATTGTTTTTATATTGCCATTGAAGCCTAGAGAGTTGCGTATGCCTAAATCACGAAGCCAACAAATTAGCTTAGGCGATACGCCCTATTATCACTGCGTGTCTCGCTGTGTACGCCGTGCTTTTTTATGTGGCGTCGATACCGTGACCGGTCAAAACTACGAACATCGTCGTGGTTGGGTTGAGAAGCGATTACTCTTTTTACCCCAGGTGTTCGCTATCCAAGTCTGTGCTTATGCGGTCATGAGTAATCACACGCATGTGGTGCTGTTTGTTGATGAAGATGAAGCCAAAAACTGGTCAGCGATGGACGTGATTACCCGCTGGCATCAATTACATAAAGGGACGCTCATCACGCAACAATATGAGCGAGAAGGTGCCGTTCCAGAACATTTACAGCCTTTACTGGACTCTGCGGTTGATACCTATCGCCAGCGGTTAATGGACATCAGCTGGTTTATGCGTGAGCTTAACGAGCCCATCGCAAGGCTGGCCAATCAAGAAGATAATTGCACTGGCCGTTTCTGGGAAGGACGCTTTAAATCTCAAGCGTTGCTCGATGACGCCGCACTCATGGCTTGCATGGCCTATGTTGACCTCAATCCGATTCGAGCCAATATCGATGACACACCAGAAACTTCTGCTTATACCAGCATTAAGCAACGCATCGCCATGGCGTTACATCACAAGCAGCCCCAACATCTTGCACCGTTTATCGGCAATCCAAGGCACAATCAACCGAAAGGCCTCCCCTACTCACTCAACGACTATATCGAACTCGTCGATTTAACTGGGCGAATCATTCGTGATGATAAGCCCGGCCACATCGATATCTCGCTAACCCCGATACTCCAGCGCCTTAACATACCCTCAGAGAGCTGGCTCACGCTGACCGCCGAATTTGAGCAGCATACCCACGTTGCGGTGGGAACAGAAACCAACTTGACCCACTACTATCAGCATAACCATTATCAACGCCGACCGAAAATCACCAAAACTAAAAAGTTACTGGCTTAGTTACCCCATTCACTTTGTCATTTCCCAAGGCCTATATTAATCGGTACGCCTTCGCTCGTCTTGAGTAAAGAAAAATACGAGTAAAAACACTTATTCATCGTTAAAAATAGATACAAAGATTAATTCGAGTATCACATAGCAATAAACGATAGGATAACTTTTCGCAACATCACTATTTTTCATAATATGGATGTCTTGTTTATTTGTTTTGTATATGGCAATGATGTCCGCTATGCAATCTAACCCCGTTTTTAAATCCACCTATCAGCGATTACTTCAGGCAGGAAAACCCAAAAAAGTCGCCATCATCGCCTGCGTTAGAAAGATGGTTGTCATCTTAAATTCAATGCTAAGAGACGGTAGTATGTGGGATCCAAATATGGCGAAAAATTAACTATTGACGCCATACTCGTTTGTTATGTACGTGCTTTCGGGTCTTGAAATACTATTACCTTGCTTTGCTCAAATCCATCCACTGAATCTTGCAAATGACTACGTACTTTTTTAACTAACGCGCGAGCATCATCAGAGCCAACCTTGTGTGCTAGAGATTCGGATAAATCCTTCGCTAAGTCTTCCGGTAGCCACACAAAAGCTTGGAAAGCCAACTTGTTAAGCTGGTAATAATCTAACTCTTTTTCAGCTCTTAGCCACTGAGCTAGCAATTCAGCAACAACTTCACCTTTTAAACGCATTTCACGCTGATGTTCGACTTCTGCTAGCTTAAGATCATACTCATGCTTAATCGAAGCTTTTAGGCGCTCTAACAACCAGTTTTTACACAAGAACCCGACGATACCTAAGATGGTCAACGTCGAAACAGAGCCCAATATTGATGCTAAAAAATTTTCCATATTACTCCTAAGTACATAACGCCTTGCTAATCGGCGTGAAATAGTTGGCTAATATTGCGAGGAACGAGCGTAGCCAACTGTTGAACGTCCGTTTAAGCAACTTGTTAGGCTATCCTCTTGCATCTCTGCCAGGCTCATCTTCTAGAACACGGAAGCGCCAATATTTGTCAGGCTTTACCCATACAACATCGTCTGGAGTTAGCTTTCTAAATTCAGCTAAAAGCTTGCGCTCAAGAACCAGATTTCCATCGCTATTTTCTCTAAGTAAAGAACTTGCTGAGGTTCTAACAAGATAATCAACCACGTCATCTTGGTAAAGACACTCATCAGTGTCTAATTTAGATTTCATCCATAAGGACACTTCTTTCGTATCCATATCTAGCTCTCTGAAACAACAGCTACGAGTGATTCCTGCGGAAATATTCCCATATCAAGTTTCTTCCCTGCAAACCATTGACAGCGATAACTACCATTAAATTCATCATCCCTATTAGTCATCACTTCTTTAACGCTCATATCTGGACCACCAGACTTAAGTTTTACAGTATCACCAAGGCTGTATGTATTAATATTGCTCATAAATCATCCTTTAAAGTTTTTATAAAATTTACGTGGAGCCACATTTGAGTGACAGGAAGCTTAACGCCCAGCACAACGGATGACAGATCTGGCACGTAATTGCGCAGCAATTTGAG
>JBQGON010000108.1:0-7174 GCA_052087065.1 Vibrio sp.
GCTAGTCTGATATTTAAAGGTTTGATCTACTGGAGCTTTAATACAACCACGAGAATCAACGTCCACTCCATACGGTTCTAACCACGCCATGTTATGAGGTTTGAAACCAAATGCCATGATCACGGCATCAGCGTCAATAACGAACTCACTGCCAGCGACTGGCTCAGGACGACGACGTCCGGCTTCATCAGGTTCTCCGAGAGCCGTTTTGACGACTTTAACCCCGGTGACTTGACCTTGCGGATTAATTTCTAGACCGAGGGGCTGTAGGTTGAATTGAAAATCCACGCCTTCTTCACGTGCATTTTTCACTTCGCGTCGAGAACCAGGCATATTGGCTTCATCGCGGCGATACGCACACACGACACTCTGTGCGCCTTGGCGAATAGAAGTGCGCACGCAGTCCATCGCGGTGTCACCGCCACCTAGTACCACGACTTTCTTATTAGCCATATCGATATAAGGTTGTTCGTCTGCTAGTTCCATCACACGATAGGTGTTCGATACCAGAAACGGCAGGGCATCGTAAACGCCTTGCGCATCTTCATTATCGAGTCCTGCACGCATGTATTTATAGGTACCGACACCTAAGAACACAGCATCAAACTCTTCAATCAAATCTTGCATGGCGACATCTTTGCCCACTTCAGTGTTCAAGCGGAACTCGACCCCCATTTCAGTAAAAATTCGGCGGCGGTTAGCCATGACGCTCTTTTCTAGTTTGAATGACGGGATCCCAAAGGTGAGTAGGCCTCCGACTTCTGGGTAACGATCAAAGACCACTGGTTTTACACCGTTACGAACTAAAACGTCGGCCGCAGCAAGGCCCGCAGGGCCTGCGCCAATAACCGCCACTTTCTTGTCTGTCCATGTCACGTGTGACATGTCTGGTTTCCAACCCATTTCAAAGGCTTTATCGTTAATGTATTTCTCGACATTACCAATAGTGACAGCACCAAAATCTTCGTTGAGCGTACAAGACCCTTCACATAAACGGTCTTGAGGGCACACTCGGCCACATACTTCCGGTAAGCTGTTGGTTTGATGCGATAAATCAGCGGCTTCTAAAATACGGCCTTCGTTGGCAAGTTTTAACCACTGTGGAATGTAGTTATGTACTGGGCATTTCCATTCACAATAGGGGTTACCACAATCCAAGCAACGGTCTGCTTGGGCTTCAGCTTGTTGTTTAGTAAACGGTTCGTAGATTTCTACAAAGTCAATCTTACGAACCTCAATCGGTTTCTTCGCCGGATCAACGCGATTAACGTCGATAAATTGATATACATTCTGGCTCATAATTTGGTTCCTTCCAATTACTGTGCTTGAACACGCAGTTCAGCAGCACTACGGCTTTGGTGACCCAATAGCGTTTTTAAATCCGCCGCTTGAGGTTTGATTAGGTAGAACTTAGGAATCCATTCATCAAAATTGGCGAGAATGGTTTCAGCGTGAACTGAACCTGTGTGTTCTAGATGTTCGGCAATCAAACCACGTAAGTGTTCTTGGTGAATGTATAAATCTTCCAGAGAAATCGCTTCTGCTGATTCTTGGTTAACCCGTCCTGCAAATTCATTATCGTGGTCAAGGACATAGGCAAATCCACCGGTCATACCCGCACCAAAGTTGACGCCGGTACGTCCGAGAATAGCGACGACCCCGCCTGTCATGTATTCACAGGCGTTATCGCCAGCACCTTCAATCACTGCAATGGTGCCTGAGTTACGAACGGCAAAACGTTCACCCGCTTTACCTGCTGCATACAATTTGCCGCCGGTTGCTCCGTAGAGACAAGTGTTACCGATGATCGTTGCGTCGTTACACGCAAATGCAGTGCCTTGATGGGGTTTAATGACAAGCTTACCGCCCGCCATGCCTTTACCAACGTAGTCGTTCGCGTCTCCCGTTAGCATCAGCTCGACACCGCCTGCATTCCAAACGCCAAAGGACTGGCCAGCAGTGCCTTCTAAGAGGACACGAATTGGCGAAGCCGCAAGACCTTGGTTGCCGTAACGACGAGCGATTTCACCTGATAGTTGCGCACCGATTGAGCGATCGGTATTAATCACACTGTAGTGTAATTCGGTCGGCTCTTTACGCTCCACAAACGGCAGAGCATCTTTGACTAAACGTTCGTTAAATTCACCGCTATCAAACGGCGTATTCGGTTCGGTGCAAAATAACGGTAACCCGTCAGGAGAAACCGGCGATTCTAAAATATTGGATAAATCCAACTTACTTTGTTTGGCGGTTATCCCTTCGATGGTTTCCAGTAAATCGGTACGACCGATGAGATCGGTGAGTTTTTCTACGCCAAGTTGTGAAAGATAGCCACGTACTTCTTCCGCAAGTCCCGAAAAGTAGTTCATCACCATTTCAGGTAAGCCTTTAAAGAATTGCTTACGTAGTGTTTCATCTTGGGTTGCAACCCCGGTTGCACAGTTATTGAGGTGACAAATACGTAGGAATTTACAGCCCATCGCAACCATTGGTGCGGTGCCGAAACCAAAACTTTCCGCGCCTAGAATCGCCCCTTTAATGACATCTAGTCCCGTTTTTAAACCGCCATCCACTTGCAAGCGAATTTTGTGGCGCAGGCCATTGGCGACTAACGCTTGCTGGGTTTCTGCCAAGC
The DNA here is from genome assembly GCA_052087065.1 of Vibrio sp. Taxonomy (GTDB): domain Bacteria; phylum Pseudomonadota; class Gammaproteobacteria; order Enterobacterales; family Vibrionaceae; genus Vibrio. Next base: position 2,636 of record JBQGON010000108.1, read on the forward strand.
CAAGCTCCCAAGGGCAGCCCGCATATTTTACCGATGTTAATGGGCTGGCAGCGGTTCCGCCATCGTAACCCGAGATGGTGATCAAATCGGCGTAGGCTTTCGCCACACCTGTGGCAATGGTTCCGACACCGGGCTCTGAAACCAATTTAACTGAGACTAAGGCTTGTGGGTTGACTTGTTTTAAATCGAAGATCAGCTGCGCCAAATCTTCAATCGAATAAATGTCGTGATGAGGCGGTGGTGAAATGAGCGTCACGCCTTGCACTGAATGACGTAGCTTAGCAATTTCAGCCGTGACTTTATGACCAGGTAACTGGCCACCTTCGCCCGGCTTGGCCCCTTGCGCGACTTTAATCTGAATGACGTCTGCATTGGTTAGATAGTGTGGCGTGACCCCGAAACGGCCTGAAGCCACCTGTTTGATACGTGAGTTACGCTCAGTACCAAAACGGCGTGGATCTTCACCACCTTCCCCTGAGTTGGAGAAACCACCTAAACGGTTCATGGCTGTCGCCAGCGCTTCGTGCGCTTCTGGGCTGAGAGCGCCAATTGACATGGCGGCCGAGTCGAAACGTTTAAACAAATTCGTCGCCGGTTCCACGTTCTCTAACGGTGTGCTATGTCCTGACGGTTTGAGCTTCATCATGTCACGCAACATCGCGATTGGACGTTTATTGACGTTTTCTGCGTAGGTTTTGTAGTCCTGCTCATCGCCAGATTTTACTGCGCTTTGCAGCGTTTGAACCACATCTGGGTTATAGGCATGGTACTCCCCGCCATGGACGTATTTCAATAATCCACCCTGATCGATAGATTTACGTTTCGTCCATGCTTTGCGTGATAGGTTCTGTAAGTCTTGTTGGAAGTCTGAGAAATCGGCACCTTCGATACGGCTCATCACCCCTTTAAAGCACAGCTCCACCAATTCTGAGCTCAGACCTACAGCTTCAAACAACTGCGAGCAGCGGTAAGATGCCACGGTTGAAATGCCCATTTTCGACATGATTTTGTATAGGCCTTTATTGATACCATATTGATAGTTTTGCATTACCGTGCGGTAATCTTTATCAATAGCGCCATCATCGATCAGTTTGCCTAATGTTTCATACGCAAGGTAGGGGTAAATAGCGGTGGCACCAAAGCCAATCAATACTGCGAATTGATGCGGATCCCGTATCGCTGCGCTTTCTACAATGATGTTGGCATCACAACGTAGCTGTGTGGCAATCAAACGTGTTTGAATGGCACCGACCGCCATGGCCGCTGGAATTGGTAGCTTACCTTTTTCCAGATTGCGATCGGATAACACCAGTAATACGCAGCCATTACGCACCAGTTGTTCAGCGTGCTCACACAAATCTACGACCGCTTGTTTAAGATCGGTGGTGCTTGGGTCGTATTGAATATCAAGCACTTCGTGCCGATAATGCTCTGAGCTAAGGCCCATCAGCTGTTGCATGTCAGAATACAAGAGGACTGGCGAATCAAAGGTCACGCGATACGCATGGCCATCGGTTTCGTTGAAGACATTCATCTCCTGACCAATACACGTAGCTAAAGACATGACGTGTTTTTCGCGCAATGGATCAATCGGTGGGTTCGTGACCTGAGCAAATTTTTGACGGAAGTAATCGGTAATTAAGCGTTCTTTCGACGATAGTACGGCCATAGGTGTGTCATCACCCATTGAGCCAACCGCTTCTTGTCCCATATCACCTAATACGCGCAGCACTTGATCGACTTCTTCATTGCTCATCGCGAATTGTTTTTGATAGGTTTCCAGTTCGGATTCATCAAAGGTTCGGCTGCCGACTTCATCATTAGGCAGGGCAGAAAATGGCGTTAATGGATACACGCATTCGTTGAGCCATTCACGATAAGGGTGACGAACTTTTAAGTCGTTGTCGATTTCCCAAGACTGCCATAACTTACCTTCTTTGGTATCAATAACCAGCAGTTCGCCCGGTCCAACGCGGCCTTTTTCCGCCACTTCGTCCGGGGCATAATCCCAGATGCCCACTTCAGATGCGAGGGTGATCAGCTTATCTTTGGTGATAACATAGCGCGCGGGACGTAGACCATTACGGTCTAAGTTACACGCGGCATAGCGGCCATCGGAAAGTACGATGCCGGCAGGGCCATCCCATGGTTCCATATGCTTGGAGTTAAAGTCATAGAAGGCGCGTAAGTCATCATCCATATCAGGATGGTGCTGCCAAGCGGGCGGCACAAGTAAGCGCATGGCTCGGAAGAGATCCATTCCGCCTTGTAACAACAGTTCCAGCATATTATCTAGGCTAGAAGAATCAGAGCCGGTCTCGTTGACGAACGGAGCGGCGCTTTGCAGATCTGGTAGCAAAGGCGAGACAAACTTATAGGCACGCGCCCGTGCCCACTGACGGTTACCTTGAATGGTATTGATCTCACCGTTATGAGCAAGGTAACGAAATGGCTGCGCCAAAGGCCAGCGAGGCTGTGTGTTGGTCGAGAAGCGCTGGTGGAATAAGCATATAGACGCTTCCATGCGTAGATCGGCCAAATCGAGATAGAAACGTGGCAGATCGGCTGGCATACACAAGCCTTTATAGATGATGACCTGCGTAGAAAGCGAGCAGATGTAGAAGTCATCATCTTCAGTGATTTGTTTCTCCATGCGACGGCGAGCAATATAAAGACGACGTTCAATATCGCGGCCTTGCCAGCCAGCTGGAGCTGAGACGAACACTTGCTGAATATTGGGCAATGAGGCTGTCGCAATAGGTCCAAGAACATTGGCATTGGTTGGCACATTACGCCAACCCACGACTTTCATGGTTTCTTGCTCTAGCTCTTTATTAATAATATCGCGTGCGAACTGAGCTTTGGTTGGATCCTGACTTAGGAAAATCATACCAACGGCGTACTGTTTTCCGAGTTTCCATTGGTTTTCTGCTGCGATAAGACGCATGTATGAGTCAGGTTTTTGCAGTAATAGACCACAGCCGTCACCCGTTTTGCCATCAGATGCGATGCCACCACGGTGCGTCATGCGATCGAGTGCTGAGATAGCTGTGCGAACAAGTTTATGGCTTGGTTGGCCTTCCATGTGCGCAATTAAGCCGAATCCGCAGTTATCTCTTTCAAAGCTTGGATCATAAAGAGCCATTGCAATTCTCCCTTCTTGCCGTCTATGTCTTCCAGACAATAAATGACTATATATTCTTATAAGTTGTATTTGTATGAGTTTTTATTGTGAAAAAATGACTAAAAAATTAACTGGTCATATAAAATAAACTCATACTGAAACGACAAATTATAGCTTATTGCACGAAAGGTCAAGCAGATGCTTTGAAATCTCGGTTTCACTATTTTTTCTTGAAAAGTGATAAAATTTAATCAATTAAATCAATGTCTTATTATATCTATCAATTAGCTGTTGTTACATAAAAGTAACGAATATATGGGAGGGGAATAGAGGGCGCACTAGGTAAATATGTTTTTTAAATCTAAATATGCCAATCAATGTTTTGCAATTAAAAGTGCTCAGTGGTTTTTTGTCCTGATTTTATTTTTGATAATAGTGCTTTTTGTTAAATGTAGTATGGATTTTCTGTTAGAGCTTTATAACCTATTGACGATGCGGTGTTATTCACTGATAAAGTGACAGGTTATGCACTTTTATTGGTGACTTGCCAATGGGGGAAATTCTGCTTCATCGGTAAGATAATGGCACGTTCTGGAGCAATTCGGCGATGAGCTTGCTCCAGAACCATGCAGTGCCAGAATGATTTAATGATCTTCATCGGTGAGGGGACGAACGGCTCTTGCGGGATTGCCTACCGCAACATGATAGGCCGGAATATCTCTGGTGATGACGCTACCCGCGCCAATAACAGCGCCTTCACCGATCGTGACGCCGGGTAACACAATAGTCCCGCCGCCAATCCAGACATTGGAGCCTATGGTTATGGGTTCTGCCCAACCGATGTGTTGGTTACGAGTGGTCACATCCATCGGGTGGTGAGTGGTATAAAATTGTACATTGGGCGCAATAAATACATTGTCGCCAATTGTGACAGGGGCACAGTCGAGTAGGGTAAAGTTAAAGTTGATAAACACATTACTGCCAATCGTGGTGTTAATACCATAATCGACGTTTAAACGCTTTTCGACGTGAACGTTATCACCCATCTGACCGAATATATCTTTGAGTAAACGTTGTTGATTGACTAAATCTTCACGGTGCAATTCATTATATTCAGCAGCGCGAGTACGAGTGGTGTTGCGAATGCGAATAAGCTCCGCATCGTTGATAGGATAATGTTTGCCTGCCAGCATGTCATCAAATGCGCTCATAACGGGATAGTTCTCTATTAAAGGTCGAGTTTATCCATTCAGTATACAAGGAGGATGAGGGATAAACAGCGAGCTATCTCTATGTTTTAAGTGATTAAAATATGCCAAAAAATTCAAGGGGAACACGGTCTAATGATGGTAAAAATAAGCGTCTCAGCTTATGCTAGGGGAATCGGTTTTCCTGTGATGCCTATCCAGACGGCG
>JBQGON010000108.1:7187-7753 GCA_052087065.1 Vibrio sp.
CTGCCTCTAATTCATTCCTGTGGAGTTATGAATGAAACCCATAAAAAATTTAGCGCAATACTATGTCGATCTTCTGGTTAAATTAGGCATTTTGCGTTTTTCTATCTTGCTGGCATTAGCATTGGTTGCGTTAGCTGTGGTCGTGCAAGTCGGGATTACCTTAGCATTAAAGGGTAGTGTCGATAACATTGATATTGTTCGCTCAGTTTTTTTTGGTCTCTTAATCACACCATGGGCGGTGTATTTTTTATCTGTAGTCGTGGATCAACTCGAAGAGTCAAGACAACGCTTGGCAAAACTGGTGTCTAAGCTCAAAGACATGCGCTCACGTGACCAAGTTCTTAATCAAAAGCTGCAGCAAAACATCGTAAAGTTAAATCAAGAAATTGAAGAGCGGATTAAGGCGGAAGAAGCCCGTGAAATGGCGATGCTTGATTTAGAAAATGAGGTACGTCAGCGCGAGAAAACCCAATTGGAGCTTGCTGAAAGTACCGCATTATTGCGCTCTTTTATCGATACATCCCCAGATCTGATCTATTACCGCAATGCCCACGGGGTATTTTCTG
>JBQGON010000108.1:7763-12371 GCA_052087065.1 Vibrio sp.
CCGAGCAATGGAAGAACTCACCGGAAGAACGGAAAGCGAATTGGTGGGACTCACTCCGTGGGATGTCTATAGTCAAGAGATTGCTAAGCCTATCGTCGAGACCGATCAGGAAGTGTTTAACAATGATCGCGCGGTAACTTACGAGCAATGGCTGGAATACCCCGATGGAACGAAAAATTATTTTGAATTGCGTAAAGTGCCATTTTACAGCAAAGAAGGCGATCACCTTGGTTTGGTTGGCTTTGGTCGTGATATCACGGAGCGCAAGCATTATGAAGAATCACTGGAAAAAGCCAGCCGTGATAAAACAACGTTTATCTCGACCATTAGCCATGAGCTGCGTACGCCACTTAATGGTATCGTTGGCTTAAGCCGAATTCTATTAGATTCCTCTTTGTCGCAAGAACAGCGTAAGTACATGCAAACCATTAACGTTAGTGCGATTACGCTCGGCAATATTTTTAATGACATTATTGATATGGATAAGTTCGATCGCCGTAAATTAGAATTATTGCCTGCGGCGTTAAATTTCGAAGAATTTGTCCTTGAGTTAGAAAGCTTATCAGGATTGATGGCGGAACAAAAAGGATTACGTTTTGATTTAGACAGGTTAACCGATTTGCCTAAATTTATCGAAGTGGATGCAACACGCTTGCGCCAAGTGCTATGGAATGTCATCAGCAACGCAATGAAGTTCACCAAAGAGGGCGGTGTGGTGATGACGGTCAGTGCAGAAATGGATGCTGGGCATGCAGATATTGTCATGGAAGTCGAAGATACCGGCATTGGTATACCAGAATCTGAAATTGATAACATTTTTGCCATGTACTATCAGGTGAAATCAGGCAAAGATAATTTACATGCTGTAGGGACAGGGATCGGATTATCGGTCTCACGGCAACTCATGAATTTGATGGATGGTGATATCCATGTGAGCAGTGAAGAGGGATTTGGTAGCACGTTTACAATCAATGTTCATGTGCCGTTAGCCGAAGATCAAACACTGCAACCAGCGATGACCGAATCAACCACGCGGTCGTTGAATATTTTCATGGTTGAAGACATTGAATTGAATGTGACGGTGGCTCAATCTTTATTAGAAACTCTGGGTCACCAAGTCACGGTTGCTATGACAGGTAAACAAGCACTCACAGACTTCTCTCCTGAATTGTATGACTTGGTGTTTCTTGATATTCAATTGCCTGATATGACTGGATTTGATATTGCTCACCATTGGCGAGAGCAATATACGAACTTACCACCACTGGTGGCTTTGACAGCGAATGTACTAAAAGACAAAGACGAATATATTAAGCAAGGCATGGATGATGCGATCAGTAAGCCGTTGTCGGTAAGTGCGGTATATAATGTGTTAGAACGTGTGGCAGGAGCTCAAGACAAGCCGTCTGCTGATGAATTAGTCGAGCAAGAAGAGCAATCTAAGACTATGGATAACGAAATTTACCAAAGGCTTCTTGATACAGATATGTTAGAGTCTTACATCGGTATTGTTGGTGTTCAACCAATACTAGATAGTATTGAATTATTTGAAGAAATGATGCCTTCTTATTTGAAAGTGTTAGAGTCAAATATGGTTGCCAAAGATCAGGACAATATTGTATCTGAAGCTCATAAAATTAAAGGGGCCGCAGGTTCGGTAGGCTTAAAGCATATTCAACGTGTTGCCCAGCAAGCCCAATCCCCGGAAAGCCCCGTTTGGTGGCAGAATATTCGTGATTGGGTTGATGAAATCAAAAATGAATATCAATACGATATTGAAGTACTCAAACAGTGGTTAGCGCAAAGGAAATAAAATGAAGACACTTGTCGCAATAGTTTTAGCATTCGCTCTGTCGGCGTGTTCTTTTTCACCACAAGTGGATTGGAAGCAGGGTAGCTTAGCTGAATTAGCACAGATTGATATTCAATTGAAAAGTAATCTATGGACAGATCAAATGCCGAAAATGTCCAAGGATGCGGTGACTAAAAACTTGAATGGAACATTAACGTTAGAAACATCGGGTAGTTTGCCTGCGGATCTCACAGTAGAAAAAATAGTGTTCAAACAGGGTGATTCGACTTGGAGTATCGATGGAGAGACGGTCGAGCTGCGCACTCAAAGTGAAAATGTATGGGAAGCCGTGTTTGAGAGTGGTATTGAACTGAATCTTGATGAGCCAGTATCAATTGCCCTAGCGCTTAATGACGCTGGTAAAGAAGTCTGGCTAGTGGAACATAATGTCGGTATTGATAAAGTGTATTAAGACGATTTTGCTAACCACTTGATATAAAAAACCCTTCGTATGACGGGTTTTTTTATTGGTTGAGCGGTTAAACTTAGTATTCTAAATCACCACAAAATCGGTAGCCTTCACCATGGATCGTTGCAATGATTTCAGGTGTACCTGCGACGGATTCAAAATGTTTACGAATACGTCGAATTGTTACATCGACGGTACGATCATGAGGCTTGAGATCGCGCCCGGTCATTTTTTTCAATAGATCGGCGCGGGTCTGGATCTTACCTGGGTTTTCACAGAAATGTAAAAGCGCACGGAATTCAGAGCGAGGTAGTTTGTAGCTTTCACCATTAGGGTTAAACAGTGAGCGGCTATTAATATCTAAAACCCAACCATTGAACTCATACTTCTCTACACTGTGTGTTTCTTCTTGTGTTTCTCCAGCATTCATCGAGCGATTCAACAAGTTACGTGCTCGAATGGTTAATTCGCGAGGATTGAACGGTTTGGTGATGTAATCATCCGCGCCGATTTCTAAACCAAGAATTTTATCAACTTCGTTATCACGACCCGTTAAGAACATTAACGCGACATTGGCTTGTTCTCTTAATTCACGAGCCAGCAAAAGTCCATTCTTTCCTGGTAAGTTAATATCCATAATGACCAAGTTAATAGGATGTTCTGACAGCAAGGTATGCATGTCTTCACCGTTACTTGCTTCAAAAACAGTGTATCCCTCTGCTTCGAAAATACTCTTGAGAGTGTTACGAGTCACTTGCTCATCTTCAACAATAAGAATCTGCGGGGTTTGCATTAGCGGTACCTAAAATTGTGAATAAACTGTGCTGATAGAACGCATGCTGAAATAATATGATGCCTCATAGTGATCGAAAAGTTGCCCGATAACAAGAGCTGGAAACGATAATCCATGTCATTTGAGTTCATACAAGTTTGACTATATGAGTGTGGCTATCAGTCTTTTAGAGCGATTCTATATTGTTAACAGCATGCTAACAACGACCAAATGTTAATTCTCAATGCTTTGTTGATTTACATCAAGAGATGTAAGCTAATCGTTATGATCTCCATTTCATTGATGTAATTGATTTGTTATCAAACGTGATATTTCAAATGTATAGCTAGGTGATTAAGCGATAGATTTCGTTAATATAAAGTAGGATGTTATTATTATTTTTTGATAATAATGCGATAACTTGACATAAATTTTTTCATATAGTGAGAATAGTACGTTTTTTCAGCGTGTACATCATAAGTCAAGCCGTTATGATGGATGTGACGACTCTGTTAATGATGATTTTATTGGAATTGAAAACGACAAGTTCCCACAAGTAATGCAGTGATATTTTAAATAAATTTATGTTTTTTATAAGAAAAATATCATTTCTCATAATGGAGTAAAAACGCTTATTTTTATTCATGTGTGCTGCCCTATGCGGGCAGACTTATTAAGCATGATCATAATTGCACTCAAGGAGGAAGAATGAACGACATGACACCGGATATTTGTGATTACTATGGTGATTCCGTTAGCGTCTTGGAACTGCCGCTGCAGAACTATGGACAACGTTTTGCCTTTTGGGGCCAGATTGTGACGGTTGAGTGTTATAACGATAATTCGAAAGTCCGAGACATGCTCAATCAAAATGGTAAAGGCAAGGTTTTGGTTGTTGATGGTCATGGTTCTTGTCAGCGAGCATTGATTGGTGACCAAATGGCACTAAAAGCGATGGAAAATGACTGGGAAGGCATTGTTATTTTCGGTGCGGTTCGTGACGTCGTGACACTTTCGCAAATGGATATTGGTATCCAAGCCCTTGGCACTTGTCCGATGAAAAGCGAAAAACTGGATGCCGGCATGGTCAACAAGAAGCTGGCGATGAATGGACAAACCGTCTTTCCTGGTGATTATCTTTATGCCGATTGGAACGGTATTTTGCTTTCAAAAACTGAGTTAGATCTTTCCGTTCTCTGATGATGATTAGGCATGCCAACGGGGTTGTTTAGGTTTATAGCAAAATGGCTTTTAGATTACTTAATCATGACTAAAGCCATTTTTTGCATAGGTTAATAACTATCTCGTATTTATATTCATTCTTGTGAAAGCATGTTAGAACGCCTTATTCTGCTATTGAACTCAGAAAAAAATGCATTTTTTCGTTGACTTTAAGTGGAAAAATACGGTAAACGTAGTGCATAGCAAACACGAACACAAAGATTAGAACAATTATGTTATCTCTCAGCGCAGCAGTAATGACGACCACCATTATTATTACCACCAACTCATCCTATGTTGGGGCAGGCTGCTGAGCGAAAGATTTTTAAAAAAGGCCTGTATCCCAACGATACA
>JBQGON010000109.1:0-12290 GCA_052087065.1 Vibrio sp.
GGCCAGAGCCGCTTCTTAATACCTATGTACACTATCTTCTCGTAAGCTCACGATTTAGGTGGTAGGTAATCAAAAAACTTTTCACCACAACAAAATCAAGCAACCCTATAAGCAGCCTTGTTGTAATTGCGATGAATCCTGTGGCAATAAACGATAAAGAGCCGCCCAGTTAGCTGAGGCGGCTCTTTTTTACTAGAAAAAGTAAAGGGGATCTCTTTTTCTGATTACGAGTATTTCATTGGTTCAGCTACTCATCATTTTTTTGCACTCTTCTGGCATGTCTTCCATGTTCATGCTTTGCATCATTTGCATGTGTTCTATCATCCTATCGTGATCCTTCATCTTATCCGCGTGAGATTGCTTAACATGCACTTTCTCATTTTGCGCGACATTGTGATGTCGATGCTGATCATCGATGGAACTTGTTGCTAACACCGGCATCGCAACTAGACCACTAAATAACACTGATACATATAACTTTTTCATAACATCACCTAACCCTTACTTATGCTTTGAACTGTTGATTGTTTTCAATTTTTTCCACCGATTGCTCGTTGGCTTCGGAGTCTTTCTTTTCACTTGGCATCATCATCTTCATCATTAAACCATGCATAGCTAAACAGATGATTAATGGAACAATCGCACTACTAAGGTATGCCCAACTAAATATCTCTTGGCTAGAAGAGAGAATAAACAATGGAATACCCACCATTAATAACGCGCATAGAACCATCATCCATCCATGACCTTTATGATGACCATTCTTGTGACAATCTGATTTTTTGCTTTTCATTCTCTTGCTCTCAAAAATAACTTTAACTCGTTTAACTGAGACTCAGTTTATCGCAACGCTTAGATCAGGAGTGGGGAGGGGTTCATGACAATTTTGTCACCTTAGCCGTTTTTCTTACCCCAAAACCACCAGACTATAAACACGATTGCTGTAAGACCTAATATATTGACTAACATAGTATTACTCCTCATTGGTTGTAGAGGCTGAAGCTGGTGTATAAAAGCGCAAGCGATTAGCATTGGTTACAACAGTAACAGAGGACAGTGACATCGCAGCCCCAGCGATGATCGGACTTAATAGCCAACCCGTGAACGGAAACAGAAGCCCTGCTGCCACAGGAATACCCAAGCTGTTATAGATAAACGCCCCCCACAAGTTCTGCTTAATGTTTTTCATTGTGGCAGTACTGATCCCAATCACATCTGAGATACCGTGGAGTGAGCTGCGCATCAAGGTAATATCGGCACTTTCAATCGCGACATCCGTACCACTGCCAATAGCAAAACCAACGTCTGATTGAGCAAGTGCTGGCGCATCATTGATACCATCACCGACCATGCCGACAACATGCCCTTTCGCTTGCAACTGTTTAATCCAGTCAAGCTTATCCTCAGGCATCAATTCCGCATGATATTCATCAACATTCGCGAGTGATGCCACCGCCTTCGCTGTATTGTGGTTATCCCCCGTTAGCATCACGACATGAATGCCTTGCTGATGAAAACGATTTATCGCACTTCGAGCATCATCTCGAATCGGGTCACTGATACCGAACAGCGCTTGCACTTGATCGCCTATCGCAAAATACACCACTGTGGTGGCTTCTTGCTCCCACTGCAATGCATGCTCTGTAACCAATTCAACATTGACGTTAAACTGTTTCATCAGCTTGCGATTGCCAAGCAACACGCGTTGACCCGCATACTGAGCCTGAACACCAAGTCCGGTTAATGACTCGAAATCTGACACTTCTGGTAAGCGCGCTTCATCACGCACCTCACTTTGAGTAAATGCGATTAACGCTTTAGCTAGCGGATGGTTAGATCCTTTCTCCAAAGCATTGACCAGAGGCAGAAACTCTGAATCATCTGACAACGAGACAAAATTTGTTACTTCAGGTTTACCTTGAGTAATCGTACCGGTTTTATCCAGTACGACGACATCCAACTCACTGGCTCTTTGTAACGCTTCTCCATTTCGGATTAGCCCGCCAAACTCGGCTGCCTTACCGACACCGATCATAGTAGAAATCGGCGTTGCTAGACCAAGTGCACAAGGGCATGCGATGATCAACACCGAGGTAGCTGCCACTATCATATAGACTAAGGAAGGTTGAGGGCCAAAGTTATACCAAACCAGCGCTGTCAGAATCGATAGAATCATCACGGTTGGTACAAACACTGAAGACACTTTATCGGCTAGATGGCTGATTGGTGGCTTTGAGTTTTGCGCGTTCGACACCATGCTGATGATCTGAGCAAGAACGGTATCACTGCCCACTTTCTGCGCCTCAAAAACGAAACTTCCGTGGTCATTAATCGTCCCGGCAGACACTGAGCTGCCCACTTGTTTAACAACAGGAATTGGCTCTCCAGTGAGCATAGACTCATCAATCGTTGTCTCGCCCTCTGTAATCACACCATCAACCGGGACTTTTTCACCGGCTCTAACCCGAATCAAGTCGCCTGTGATAACTTGTTCAATCGATAAAGACATCTCCTTGCCGTCACGAATCACCATGGCAGTTTTGACTCTCAAATCAAGCAAACGCTTGATAGCCTGCGAAGTTCTGCCTCGAGCCTTTAACTCAAGCGCCTGTCCTAAATTGATTAAACCAATGATCATGGCTGTAGCTTCAAAGTAGAGGTGCCTTGCACTTTCCGGAAGCCACTGTGGCCCGACAACGACCACCATTGAATAGAGCCAAGCGGTACCCGTTCCCAGCGCTATTAATGTGTCCATGTTCGCATTACGGTTCAGAAAGGCCTTCCAAGCTCCAGTAAAAAAGTGCTTGCCCGCACGGACTAAAATGAAAAATGTCACTAAACCTAAGGCCAACCATAGTAACTGCTCAGATTGCGTATTGACATTCATTGGTCCGCCGAACAGACCGTACACCATCAACGGTACTCCGAGACCAAGACCAATAACGCTTTGTTTTACTTTAAAGCGATACTCCTCAGATTCACGCTCTTCTTTGAGGTCACTTGCTAACGCCTGATCGACAATTTCTTCTGCGTCATATCCTGCGCCTTGTATCGCCTCAATTAGTACGCTGGCAGGCTGACTTGAAACCACGGTCGCCGTTCGATTCGCAAAGTTCACGTCAACAGAGTCGACACCTGACACCGATATAAGAGCACCTTCAATCGTGTTAACACAACTTGCGCAAGTGACACCGATTAATGACAGCTCGATACTGACATCCAACGCCTGTGTTGTTTTCACTTTGTTCGATTTAATTACATCCGTAGTTTGTGGTTGCGTGTCATCAGTCATACCGCTATAACCCAGTTCGACTAATACGCTTTCAATGTCATTGCCGTTCAAACTGCTATTCACAACCAATGTTTGATTTTCTAAATCAACAACCACTTGAGCAGCACCATCCAATGCACCTATCGCTTGAGTGATTTTACCCACACAGTGTTGGCAAGTAACATTAGATACTGATGTACGGTACTCTTGTTGCGTAGGTATTGAAGCCGCATAACCTAACTTTGCAAGGACTTCTATCGCGCTTTCTGGCAGCAACGTGGTTATGAGCTCTGCTCTGTTTTTCGTATCATTAATAGTGAAAGATACATCAGGGTCTCTTTCACGTAACCCATCTACAATTTTAGCGACACATCGGCCACAGTTAATGCCGGAAAGTGCTAGAGAATACTTTGTTGTGTTCATGTTAGTTTTCCTCGGGTAATACTTGATGGTGCTTCTCAGACCAGTCCTCGATTAAGCAACATAATGCGTTGCCGTTGGGCTCCATATCCGGTTTTTCATTCCACTCTGCGTAAGTTGCTTCCATCATGGCTAAATGGCGTTGGTGCTCTTCGATCTTTTGCTTGGTTTCTACGATTTTATCAGTCAGCATTTGCCTCACAGCTGGGCAAGGAGTCAGCCCTTGCTCGGAGTAATCAATGATTTCTTGAATCTGGCTAAGGCTAAAACCAATAGATCGCGCATGAGAAATGAACTTCAGGCGATTAACCGCACTTTGCTGGTACATCTTGTAGCCATTGTTGGGGTCTCGCTCTGCATAAAGAAGGCCTTTTCTAGTGTAAAACCTGACTGTTTCAGCAGTCACACCTGCTGCTCTCGCAATTTCAGTTGTCAACATAATCCATGCCTCTGAAGGTTTAACGCACATGAAACTTTATTCGTTTTATGTTGCTAGCCAAAAATAAATGCGACTAAAAATATAATCACAAACAACCCAATAAACAGTTTAAGTAACAACTTAGGGTCACTGCTCCCACCGTTTGGGGCTTTGTTACAACAACTCATAACTATCTCCAATTCGTTACCAATGTGTATTAGTTGTAGCTTAAAACCTATGTGTTAGACATAGGTCAAGCATATTGAGAAAAAATTTAAGAGGTATGTTATTGATGAGTAATAAATTGGGAGCTAATTACAATAATGTAATGAACTCTAAATGATTTGGGGGCACTTCGGATTCAGATAGTGCCACGAACCACTTAACCACATAGCTAAAAACACTAGAGTTTCTCAGCAACCCTCCCAGCCCAGTCTAAGATAGATTCAGTTGGAATACCTGTCGAGTGCCCCTCTACTGACTTAGGGTGAGATATACCAATATGCTTTTTGAAGCCAAACATGGCATCCATTTCTTGTGTTGGCCATCCAAGAGAGTTTGTTACCACGCCTTTTTTAATTCGAGAAAACTGCTCTTTCCAGTTACGAGTATCAATCTGTCGCAAGCATTTGGTAGAAATCCATTTATTCAGCCCTGTGACATCAATTTCAAGCAAGTAATTCACATGCCCATTTAACTCCACGACAACGCAACGAATCGTTCTCTTTGCATCAGAGTCAATCAAGTGGCATTTACTACGTCCAACCTGATCCAGCTCATGAGTGTACGAGTCAATGATTGTACAGGCGTATTTTTCCTCTAGCATTTGCACCATCATGTTAAAGGCCGTAAAACGAGAAGCATACTCCTCCGATCGATCAGTGCAATCTTGCATACCTCCTCCCATGTCTGCCGAAGGTATCTCACCATTACTACTAGGCTCATTGGTACTGACCTGATCACCAGCTTTCTTAGCTGCATCTTTGCTACTATCTGGCCGATGACTCCTTTTGGGGGTTGTTGCTTTCGACGTTGAAAAACGATTTTTAAACCTTACTGAGCAGGTATTTTCACCTAGTAAGAATGCATGGTTAGCATCGGAAGCCTCACGATCATCATCGATAATATGATCTTCTGGACGCTCGTATGGTTCAGGGCCTTTGCCACCAATGGTTGGCTCTTGGCCTTCATCTGGATGCGTAAAAGACGGGTTATGGAAATAGACCCTAGACGGCATTTGAGCATTAATTTCAATATCCGTGATCTTTTCAACCAGAAAGTAGCGGCCACTTGCATCAAGCCTGCCTTCGTATTCGAAAGACCATCCAGCCATTTGGGGAGGATCGAAGTGAAATAGCCAACGCTTATACCCCGCAGATACATCTCGGTCCTTTTCGACGTTGAAATATCTAAAAATCGACTCAAATGAACGCTTTGCATTACTATCAACAAGTAACCAGCTCAACATTGCTCTTGTTGCTGAATCATTGAATGCCGAAGGAGGAAAGTTTGATGTTTGCAACACTTCGATATTGGCATAGTCCTCCTTGGTGTTAACTTCGACCTTGAAGTCTGTAAGCAAACGAGAAGACATTAATGACGCTCGCGATAAGTAAGAGCTGGCATAAAATAGGACCCTTGCCAACTCTAGCTGAGGAATAATCAGTTTAGGGGCAGCGCCTCGGTCTAATACAAATGCATGTTGCGCTGACTCTTTCTTTCTCAAAGACTCTGCTGACTCTGAGTCGGGGAACTCACTCAAGTTACTGTGTCGAAGGAGCTCATTACTTCTAAATTTATGACGCCCTCGTTTAGCGTAACTTTCTGATAACCCTCTTTGATTAATTATTTTTCCTCGATACAAAGCAGGAACGTTAGAAAATGCAGTCGCATGAAAATTATTTTTCTGCTGTGGGGGATAGCACCAAACCTCAATTAAAGGCCGGTAAGACTTATCACTTTCCCGCACCAATATCTTACCAGTATGAACTACACGCACATCATCATCACACTTGTAAAACCTCGCTCCCATCAGTACATCCTTATTTTAGATTTGATCCCGTGGCTACCCAGCCAAGTAAGTCGTCGACAATTGGCACTATTCTTTCTTTAGGAAGGCTTGCTGAACGCATCAATTGCCAGCGACTCATTCCTGAACCTGTTTTTGATTTTGCGATTACAGCTATGACTAGCCGACGAGCTTGAAACTCAAAGACGCTTTCTTGATACCGATTCAAAGCAAAAGATAGCAAGGGTAATAAGTTCAGTTTTTTGCTCACCGAACCGTAATCATCTAGCTGCTTAAGTAAGAAATTTTTGCTTCTTCGAGGACCATCAACAACAGTATCTAATCGTTCTACAATCCTAATAAGCTGCTTAGTTAGTGATCGGTCTCTTGCTCTCCAATCTACTTTTTTCTGCCTTACATGAGGTTGGGATTGATGGACTCGATTGAAAGCTAATAGCCAATCTCTATCATTTCGGTACAGCCAAGCATACAGTGCACCACCACCAGGAAGTTTGCGTGCTCTCTTAACCGGGGCGTTACCTATTAAGTGACGCCACAGCTCACGTTTTTCTTCACTTGGATTTGGCACAAGCTGAGCATTGTCCTTCGGGATCGATACCGTCACTTTATCTTTTGATTTTACTTCTTTTATGATCTCACTAGCCGACATTTCAGGAATAAAAGCACACCAAACCGTTAAGTGCTGTAGATAGCTAAAAGCTTTACGATGACGGCGAAATAACGTGCGAAGCCAGTTAGTATCTCTATCAGAATTGATGGTTAGCTCAGGGGTAACGATCTTGCTTACAACTAAGTCCGCAATCTTATCGTGAGCAACCTGTTTAGGGCCTTTTCCACACCCAAAGTCGTGTGCTAGATGATTGTAGAAAAGGCTCCATTGATGCTGAGTCGGGGAGCCTTGGGCTGGTAAACACATTACCTCTTTAGCTTTGCTCGCTAAGTAAGCAAACCGCTGCGCTGTTATATTCTGGTGGTTACATAAAAAGGGCTGACATTGTATTCGGCCACATGCATGGTACGTGTGCCGACTATCATGGTAAGAGGTTGTCGATTTATTCAGAAGGCCGTGCTCAGGGCAATAAGGTAAGGATGGTAAAAACCACAACCTAGACCAATAACTTTCCCCAAATTTTTGTTTTTGCTCCGCGACACAAGCTGGGCAAACACAAAAATCATCTGATGTTTTTACAATAGAAGCTGGGGCTCCTAGCATTAGATGAACAGAGCCCTTAGCGCAATGTTCCATTCGCTCCATCGCTCTAACCCTAATGCTTTCGTCAACAAAAGGAGCGTAAATCGGGAACATTGTATGTTCATAAATAAGCTGTTGGACGTCAAATCGTCCCGTGTTAACTAGCTGCTCTGATATTGAAGATAAATGACTAGGCAGGTCAACTGTCGCAATCACTTTTCTGTCACCATACACTTCATCTAGTAGCTGTTTAGAGCTTGTTATCGCACTGCGAATTCCAGCTCTAGCTACTAAGCTATAGATTAATTCATCTGGGTAAGGGACAGGGAAGCAACGCAATATTAAACCGCCTTTTCTAGTAATGACTGAATGTCTAGAATCAGACCCGAATTTGACATTGCGGTGTACACTTCGCTATCAGAATCAGATTGAGAGTGAACAAACCTCAAATCCTCACTATCAAGGGTATGCCATTGCGCCTGTTTAATTGAGGAGGCCCTCTTGCCTTTACTTGGCTTAGGCTCTTTTTTAGATAGTAACTGTTCAGGGTTAGTGAGTTGCTCATGTACCAGTGGCAGTAAGCTGACCCATGTCAAATCTGGATTCAGGTCAAACAGCTGTCGTATTACAGGAGCTAAAAGTGTTGAGTCAAACTCGTCTTTTAGGGCCATATATACACGTCGCTCTTCATCGGTTCTGAGCTGTTGATATGCAAACTCCTCTGGTGTCTGCTTAACAGTTGTTGCTACCTGTTTTTGTAACTCAAGTAACCTTTTATCAGTATTGCTTAGTTTAAGATCTGAAAACTTAATCATTTCTTCAACATCACCTGAGCGAAGCGCTGCTAGCATTGGATGAACAGGTTTTAATTCATCCTCATAAACTTGTTGCATTAATTTAGGTGTGATCCTTTCTACTTTTGTCGCTATTGCTCTCAACTGACACAAGACATATAGCTTAACCACAATATCTAGAACACCTTGGCTCAGGTCATACCATAGAGAACGAATGTCATCCGACAGCACCTCATCACGTTTTTGTAGCCATTGAAGAGTCCATAACTTATCCGTGAGCGCTTTCCATTCTCTTCCTTCTTCCATTGGATCCCAAAAAATCGCTCCAAGACCAGAGCCTCGCCTTGCAGATCTCATATCAGCCTCAAATATCTCACGAGCTCGTGGTGTCCCGACCAAAATCACAGGAAGACCAATGGTATTTACTAACGTCACAAAGAAATTGAGCATTTTCTCAGAGCCACCAGAGCGAGAACGACTAAGGTGCTGTATTTCATCAATAATAAGAACACCTACTGCGTGAGCATTTGCAACCTGAGCCATTGCTGCTAAAAGTGTTTCAATACTCGGTCTTTTGCTCATCGAGTATTGTCTTTCGTAATTTGATGTGCCTAACGCTCTATCCATCGCACGAAAAAAGTTCAAGCACAGCTCTTTAAGTGATCCATCATGGGAGCAGTCAATTTTTAGATAGACGACTTGCTCAAGGTTTCTGTCAGGGTGGTAAATAACTTGAGGGTATAACGACAAAAGCTGCTTGATCGCTGTTGTTTTGCCATTACCGCTACATCCAATCAATGTCATACTTTGGGCTGTAGAACTAACTTCCGTGAACTTTATCGCCTTTAAATCACCAGTTAATACACGTTCGTAACCATTTTGTATATGTCTTGCCCAATCACCTGTTTCGGGGTTTCTTCCAACATAACCACGCCGTATCATCAGTGACAGTCGTTCGTGCAACTGTATGTGCTGACTGAGGGGTTGAAAAAAATCATCAATAACACGACAGATACTATGCGCTCTTTCAATACCATTTCGATGGATATCTTCTGCGGTACACCTCAACGAGCCCTTTAGAGCACTCGAGTCGTCCAAGAAACTATTTATTGGTGGTAGTGCCTCTATCAGCGGGTTACCTCGATAAGCTGAGAGTGTTGCACCTTGATAGACTGCAACTACACGATGATCTTGATTTCTCTTCATCAGCTATCACCCTCATCATCAAAGAGCTCCGGTATGAAGTCAGGCAGTTGATAACTTTCCTCCTCTCCATGTATAGGTATAACCGGTGCAACTTCTTCTTGTTTTGCCCTCGCGGGCTGTATTGCTAGTTCCTTTCTCTCTTGCTCTCGCGCATTCCGTTTATTGCCTTTGATGTCATTTATCTTTTGCGCGTTGCTCAATGTACTGGTTTTACGATTTTTTGTAGCTTTCTTCAGTTTCTTTTCAAGAAGATCATCAAAATCTCGTTCTACGGGTGCAAATTGATACTTAGCTTCAGCTAAAATCTGCTTTTGATCTGCTTGACGCTCCCATACTTGATACCAAGTTAGATCACGGAACTCTCTACTTCGACTAGAAAGATCACAAACCCAAAATGTATTTTTTCCTTCTTCAGGAAACAGATATATGTGATTAGCAGAACCAAGCTCATAGGCTGCAAATAGTTTTTTAGGTCTAGACACTTCCGAAGAACGGTGCATCCAACCTGTCTGAATAATTTCTTTTCCTGTGTAGGTTAATCCCCATAACTTTATGCCCAATTCAGATACAGTGACTTTTTGACGAGGTAACAGCAGTATTTTTGCAATATCCGTATCAATAGCTCGTAAACGCCCAGTACGATTCTGTAGGCCCCACCTCCAAAGCTCAATAGGGATCGATGGAAGGCTTTCTGGCATATCAGGAGCACGATCGTACTTATCCAATGGCTTGTTTAAGTTGTGAGCAAGTATTGAATAGAGCAGTATTTCAATAAAGTCTGATCTCGCCACAGCAGCTTCAACTCTATAGTCTCTTTCACCATGCTTCTTAACCTTGTTACCAGTTACGACACCTGGCATATAGGGCTTGAACTTAGCCTGCAATGTACCAAATGATCTCTCGACAATGCCTTTAGCATCGCCTCTTCGAGGTGGAGCACTTTCAAGGCGAACACCAATAGCATCAACCAAATAATTTGCTTGATGGCTCATCAATTCGCCACGATCAGCCAGCAACACATCGGGAATGCCTATGCATGGCCACTGTTCTTCTGAAATATTGATACCATATTTTGCGCAAGTTTCTATTTTGCTGCTAAAGCTGCATATCAGTGCTTTCATTGCAACGGGGAAAGATGGGTTATCGAAACCAATATAAAACCCTGCAACCATACGGCTAAAAACATCAATGACCATATAAATCGTCGGCCGACCGATAACCTTGTCTGCATCGTCATCATCGACCAAGTAAATATCTGCAATGGTGGCATCAATCTCATATCGACTCCCTGGGCCTAAAGCTTGCTCGGTTGCAGTTCCATGTAGTGGCCTAACATCTTTATTGTAATTGCCTTGAGGTGTTTGAACGGTAAGCTTTGTGACATTGCTATACTCGGTTTTGTAGAAGTATCTAAATTGGCGGAGTGTTGGAATTTCATGCTCTTCAACACCTGGGTTCTTTAACTTATATGCTTTTGAAAACTTTCTATGTGCATAAGCAACGGAGTTCCCTTTATCATTCATCAAATATTTATCACAAATAATTCGGAACTGTTTTCTGATTTCTTCAGTGACTTGTTTGCCATCACCGACACCGTAAACCCTAGACTTACCAGCTTTATTTGTTGTGAAGTTTCTTCTCTTTCCGGCAGCGCCTGAGTTTTTGTAGTCTGGTATTAGGGCATTTTTTATTTGTCCACGCTGCCAATATCTCCGAACTAAACGATAGATGGTCGATTTGGTTTTATTTGAATTGGCAACCGCATGACTAACCCTTTTTGCTCGAACCCTTTTGTCAAATGCTCCTTCACCATCTACGATAGGCTTAATCAAATCAAAGTCGTTCTGCCTTTTCTGATATGCATTTGACTCTTTGGTCCAAGACTCTCCTTGAAGGTATGAATAAGGGTCCGGAATTTTTTCTATACGCCCTTCATCAACCCAGTTACGGCATTCATCAAAATAGACTCTTTCCGGTAAACCTTTATCCTCATCAATAGCAATCCAATAGAAGTAATTTGTCTCGGTAAAAAGCACGCGGTAAGCCTTACCGTCAAACGCTAGAGTTTCGTTAACTGGCCACATTACGATGCCCCCCGAACAAAGAAACGCTTCTAAACGCAATTTCTTTCGCTTTCAAACGATGAAATGGTAAACGAATATCGAACGTTATAAGCCTTGCTGCACACATTAAACGAATATCATAAAGCGACTGACCAAGATCTTGCTGGTATGCCATGTCATACTCTTTACACAGATCAACGACTTTTCTTTCTGGGTGTTGAACAAAATAAGCACTGATATGCCCAAAAGTAAGCGATAGCTCATCCGTTATTACTTCATCAAAGTACCCCTTAACCCCGTATAACCACTCAATATTCGATACGACTGTTTTGTCTATCTCTTTATCTGTTACGAGGAACCAGGGGATTTTTTTTAGCTGCCAATAACGGCGTTCTATTTCTAGCTTCTCAATAGTTCTCGGATCTTTTAAGTCTTTGGAATATTTTGCTTGAATAGCGAACTTGGGCTGAGTTTTAGAAGCGGTGCTAACCAAAAAGTCAGAGGACATGACAAGATTTACCCCTCCTTGCGAAGGGTGCCAAAGTTGACCGTCCTTGGAAATATTGAGAGTGTCATCTCTGTTGAGTGGAAACTGCTCACGAATGTCTGTTACGGCAGGGTTATGGTCTAGAAGGAGAAAGACTGCGAACTCAAGATCCGATAGTACATGATGAATCCGCCCCGTTAGGTGAGAGTAAACTCTCTGAGATCGACCTTCTGAAGGAACCTCATTGACATACAGCCACGGCTTATAGCCAGAAAGCCTTCCTGCACCTCGGCCTTCACTTATCCGCTTGATGATCTGCTTTTCAGTTAAAACGTACTTTGATTTTGCCATAACAAAAACCCGGTCAACTTTTAATCAGTTTAACCGGGTTTAAAAAGTTTTCAACTTTA
>JBQGON010000110.1:0-8692 GCA_052087065.1 Vibrio sp.
TATACCTTGTTAATATGAACTTGCCCGACTAAAAGTTATCCGAATTCCCCCTTGAAATAACGCACTTATAGAGGCAGCGTCATGCTAGGGTAAAACCGGCTGTTGGACGTCTAATTAGTGCTATACAAATGCAGCAAGCAAATGTAGCTTAAGAGCTTAGTCTGTTCGCGAACTTGAAGCCTATATTACATCACTGAAAATTCGCTACCGTTTATCATGCTTCATGGCGATTTAGATAAACCAGTACCACTAGAGCAAAGTGAGTTACTCAAGCAATTATTAGACAAGTACGGTGTAGAGAATCAACTTTTTGTTGAAAAAGTGTTGGTCACAGTGCACCGGTCTTTGATACTGAAAAGTATGTGTCAGAAGTTGTTTATTTTGTCCGAGCGCAACTCCCTTCTCAAACCTTCGAAAAGGCTTCAATGTGCGCGATACACTATTTTTCGCCCATTAATCAATTTCACTTGTGACAAAGTTATCAGAATTATGCATTTTCGGTAACGTTCCCGAAATTATCGATCTATCATCCACTCAGATACAAAAGTGAAGTAATCAACACGACTGATTTCTATTTCTTCTTCGATATAGAGCTTATACATTAAAAGTATAAGCCGAAATGCGCTTACGAATCATTTTGGGAACGTTTGCAGACAATCCAAAACAATTAACGTGAGAACATCAGAATGAAACGACACATTTTAGCGGTTGCTGTAACAATGGGGCTAATGACTACATCGGTATTAGCAAGTGAAGACGTTGCAGCATTAGAGCAACGTATTAATGAATTAGAACAAAGGGTTGCACAAACAGAGCAGGTCTCTACCGAGGCCAATGAAAAGGCTTCTTCGTTTGAGTTTCACGGCTATGCTCGCTCTGGGTTATTGATCAACGACGACCTCAATGGCGCGACAGGCACTGGACCTTACATGACGACAGCTGGTGCCATTGGAGCTCCAATTGGACGTCTTGGTGTTGAAGATGATCATTACGTTGAAGCGAACTTGATTCATAAGCGATTTGCAGACGATGGCTCTAGTGCTTTGTTTCGCATCATGTTGGCCGACAGTACTGATACAAATAACGAGTGGACTGCCAGCGAAAGCCAGTTGAATGTGCGACAAGTGTATTCAGAACTGAACCGTCTGAGCATGTTCTCTGAATCTGAAGCGTTTTCTGAAGCAACGTTTTGGGCGGGTAAACGATTCGATCGCGACAACTTTGATATTCACTTTTTCGATTCGGATATTGTCTTCTTATCAGGTACTGGTGCGGGCGTTTATGACGTTCAGATGAGCGACAACTGGAAAGCGAATTTCTCTATTTATGGCCGAGATTTTGGTGAGATTGATAGCTCATCAACAGATGTAGAAAACTACATTGCAACCATGAATAACCGTATTGGCCAATGGCAAGTGATGTTGAGCGGTATGACCTCAGCAGACAACGATAGCCGCCTAAATGGCGCAGCTGAAAGCGGTGTACACGCAATGTTTGCATACCATGGAGACAACTTCTTTGGTCTGAGCGAAGGCTTCTCTAAAACGGGTATGTTAGTGGGTAGCGGCCTAGGTGCAGAGCTAAAAGGCATCGGTTCAAATGGTGATCTACTGGATGACGCGAAAGCCGTTCGCCTGTTTAGCTACGGTGTCACTCGCATTGGCGACAACTGGCGCTTAGCACCTGCATTAATGGCAGAGCATAGCCAAGATCGTTTGAAGAAGAATGACGAGTTCACATGGGCTTCTTTAAACGTTCGATTAGCTCAAGAGTTCACAGAGAACTTTGAGATGGTTTACGAAGGTTCATTGCAATACATGGATTTAGACAACTCGACAGAGCAAGCTAGCGGCGGTTTCTACAAAGCGACAGTTGCACCAACACTGAAGCTTTCAACTAGCACTGGTTTCTTTGACCGACCAGAACTGCGTTTCGCTGTGAGCTATGTGGATTGGAGTGAAGACCTAAATGGTTACTCGATCAGCACTGAAGCAGATGCTGCAACGATGGGAGAGGGCGGCGAGGTTCTGTTTGCACTGCAGATGGAAACTTGGTTCTAATTGCTTGATATATCGTTTAGATAGAGAGTGTTACTCATGATGTGATAGTCGCATCACCAAATGCCAACCTTATCGTTTCAACTCGAAGGTTGGCATTTTTTATCTTGGGATAACCTGATCTCTGAAATAAATCGCTAGCAAGACTCTCGGTCAATAGTGGTGAAGGTCAACACCATCTTGCTCATTTCAAAGCCTTTTTTCTCAATACGGTCGAGTAGCAGCTTGGCTCCATTTTCTCCCGCTTTATCAAACGCATAGTTAAATGTAGACAGCGTTGGTGTGCATACTGAAGCAAGTTCATCATCACCCACGCCGAGTACCAAGACATCCTTTCCTGGAACGAGGCCCGCTTCTTGAATTGCTCTGATCGCACCGATTGCGATACGGTCAGTTGCGCAGAACAGGCCATCGAGCTTGGTGTGCTCTTTTAGAGACTGTTTAGCCAGTTGGTAACCTGACTCTATGGTGAAGTCGCCACGGGCGTGAAATTGCAGTGTGAGCTCGTTAAGTTGAAGCGATTGAGCGAAGCCTTCCGATCTCATCTTATCAACCGCAATATCATCACCTTGCACACCGATGAATCCCATATGCTTACAAGCTTTCGCTATGAGGCGATTACCCGCTTCAAACCCTACGCGAGTGTCGTCGTGCACAATACTTGGGATGTTAAACATTGACCCGTCTTGACCCACCAATACCACCGGCACAGCAGAGCTTTGAATCGCTTTGACCAATTGGTTGTCGAGGTGGGTCGCGTACAGGATGATGCCTTCAACGCGCTTTTGGTTAAATATCTGAATATATTCAAGTTCTTTATGGTGTGTTTGATGTGTGCTCGCTAATAATACATGCTTGCCCGCTTGCTCTAAGACGGCGGTTAAACCATCGACACCCTGAGAGGTGGCATGGGAAGAAACCCTAGGAACAATCACGCCAACCAGGTTGGTTTTTTGGGACTTTAAGTCTTTAGCGACTTGGTTTGGGAGATAGCCACACTCTTCAACCGCTTTACGCACCTTCACCTTGGTCGCGTCTTTTACGCCATACTCATCATTGATTACTCTTGAAACCGTCGACTTGGAAACTCCAGCGAGACGAGCGACATCATGAAGACTAGCCATTATTCATTATCCAATTGTAATTTTAGTTTTGGGGTTGTTTGCAAACAGAGCATCAAATTTACCTGTTATTAGGGGATTTTAACCCTGTCTTCTTATCCTAGGGAGATAATTTGAAGATCATTCTCACACTATTGAGCAGTTATCTTTGATCATTTGTTATTTCTAGGCAAAAATTTGTTTTGCAAACGTTCCCGAAAATTCAAAAGCTAAAATGATAATCCAATGGGGTATGTAATGAATTATCCAAAAATAGCAAAAGAGCTGCTTTCTCTATTAGGTGGTAAAAGTAATATCACCGCACTCGCACACTGCGCGACTCGTCTGCGTCTTGCGGTTGCAGACCAAGATAAAATTGATGAACAGGCGATTGATAACCTAGAAGGGGTTAAGGGCCAGTTTAAAGTGGCAGGTCAATATCAGATCATCTTTGGCTCAGGCATTGTAAACCAAGTTTATGCTGAGTTGGCTAAGCTGACTGAAATGACGGAAATGTCGACCAACGATGTGGCGTCTGCAGGTGCTGACAACCAAAATATCCTGCAACGCGCGGTGAAAGGCCTGTCTGATATTTTTGTACCAATCATTCCGGCGATTGTTGCTGGTGGTTTGTTGATGGGTATCTACAACCTATTGACGGCTCAAGGCTTATTCATTGATGGCAAATCTCTAATCGACGCTAATCCGGGTTTGACCGACTTAGCAAACATGATCAATACATTTGCTAATGCTCCTTTTGTGTACTTACCTATTTTATTAGCATTTTCAGCGAGTAAGAAGTTTGGTGGTAACCCATACCTTGGCGCGGCTTTAGGTATGTTGATGGTTCACCCAGACTTGCTTAACGGCTGGGGCTTCGGTGGCGCATCAGTGTCGGGCAGCATTCCGGTTTGGAACATTTTAGGTTTCGAAATCGAGAAAGTAGGCTATCAAGGTTCAGTACTGCCCGTTCTTGTTTCTGCGTTTATTCTAGCGAAAGTTGAGCTTGGGCTGCGTAAAGTTATTCCTTCGGTTCTGGATAACTTGCTAACGCCGCTATTGGCGATTTTCATAACTGGTTTGTTAACATTCACGATTGTTGGTCCATTTACTCGTGATATCGGCTTCCTGCTTGGTGACGGCCTAAATTGGTTATACAACAGTGCTGGCTTCATTGGCGGTGCGGTGTTTGGTTTGATTTATGCGCCGTTTGTTATTACTGGTATGCACCATAGCTTTATCGCGATTGAAACTCAGTTGCTTGCGGATATTGCAACAACTGGTGGTACGTTTATCTTCCCTATCGCGGCGATGTCTAACGTGTCACAAGGTGCAGCGGCACTGGCGGTTGGTTTCATGAGTAAAGATAAGAAAATGAAAGGTATCGCGATTCCTTCTGGTGTGACCGGTTTGCTTGGTATTACTGAGCCTGCAATGTTCGGTGTGAACTTGAAGCTTCGCTACCCATTCATTGCTGCGGTTTGTGCAGCTGCGGTTTCAAGCGCGTTTCTCACTATGTTCAATGTGAAAGCACAAGCACTGGGTGCGGCGGGTATTCCTGGCATCATCTCAATATCGCCGGAAAAAATTGGTTACTACGTGGTAGGTATGATTATCGCGTTCGTGACTGCCTTTGCTCTGACCTTTGTTTTAGGTTTGCGTGAGAGCAGCAAGCAAAACATTAAAACAACAGCTTAACGTTTATCCCTAGAAGTGAAGCCCCCCTTTTCACTTCATTTCCTAAGCTTTGGGGTGCTAGCTAGGTGATTTGGCTTAGCTAGCCTTTTTATATTTTTACATGACAGCGTGAAGTTTCACCTTGCTTTCGGTTGCTACTGCTTTCGGTTGTCATGATTTTCAGTTTTAAGGTAAGAAAGATGAATCAAGTTTGGGTAACTGGAGACGCCGTCGTCGACCTCATTCCGGAGTCTGACTCGACATTATTGAAATGTCCGGGCGGTGCTCCTGCTAATGTCGCGGTAGCGATTTCTCGCCTTTTAGGCAAAAGCGCATTTTTCGGCCGAGTGGGTAACGACCCGTTTGGCACTTTTATGGAAGTGACTCTGCAAAAGGAAGGTGTGAATACCGATCGCTTGGTGAAGGACCCTGAACAACGCACATCAACCGTGGTGGTTGATCTTGATGACCAAGGCGAGCGCAGTTTTACGTTCATGGTTAAACCAAGTGCCGACCAGTTTATGTCTGTTGCAGACATTCCCGAATTTAAGAAAAACGAGTGGCTGCACGTCTGCTCAATCTCTTTGGCTAATGAACCAAGCCGAAGCAGCACCTTCGAAGCCATCCGACGCATGAAAGCCGTGGGCGGTTACATCAGCTTCGATCCAAACCTTCGTGATGAAGTGTGGCAAAACCCATCTGAAATTAAGTCTGTGGTCATGAAAGCGGTTGAGTTGGCGGATGTGGTTAAATTCTCAGAAGAAGAACTGGACTTCTTAACCGATTCAACTTCGATGGAACAAGGCTTGGCTAACATTGCAGATCTTAACAACACGCTTGTTTTGGTTACGCAGGGCGCGAAAGGCGTTTGGCGAGTATTTGAAAACCAAGGTGTGTTGATTTCAGGCCGCTCAGTGACGCCAGTGGATACCACGGGTGCAGGCGATGCTTTTGTTGGCGGCTTGCTTGCAAAGCTTTCTCAACATGATGAGTGGAACAATCAACAAGTCGTCGATTCTGCAATTCAGTGGGCGAATGGGTGTGGTGCACTGGCGACAACGCAAAAAGGCGCAATGACCGCACTTCCAACGCAAGAAGCTCTAACTCAGTTTATTCAAAAAAACTCTTCAAATACGAATGCCGTAGAGGAGAGCGTATGAGTTTGAACTCGAACTGGACAGTAGAGCAAAGATATCGTCGTATAGAAGATATTTCTCAAGAGAGTATTGATGCGATGGTAGAGCTTCGCAAACAAGACTCTGGCTATCCAAGCTACCATGTTGCGCCTAAGTTTGGTCTGCTTAATGATCCGAATGGTCTGTGTTTCTTTAATGGTGAACACCACCTATTTTACCAATGGACGCCAGTTGGCCCTGTCCATGGTATGAAGTACTGGTACCACCTTTCAACCAAAGACTTCGTTCATTTCGAAGACCACGGCATAGGCCTACACCCGGACCAAGATTACGATTCTCACGGTGTTTATTCTGGTGGCGCATTGGTTGAAAACGGCAATGCACTGCTGTTCTTTACGGGTAATAAACGTGATGAAAACTGGCAACGAGTCCCAACTCAATGTTTTGCCAAGATGTCTGCTGACGGCAAAATAGAAAAGCACGGCGTGGTTATCGAAAACGATCACTACACCGAACATTTCCGCGACCCAAAAGTGTGGAAACAGGGCGACGATTATCTGATGGTTGTGGGTGCTCAAACGCCTCAAAATACTGGCTCTATGGTGCTATATTGCAGCCGAGATCTGATGAATTGGCATCACAAAGGTCCAATTCAAACTCGTTACAACAACCTTGGCTATATGTGGGAATGCCCAGATTTCTTTGAAATAGAGAATCAGTCGGTGATGCTATTTTCTCCGCAGGGCGTGTCTAGTGAAAGCCCATACGACTTCAAAAATATATATTCAGTGGCTTACATTTTGGGTGACCGCTTGAACTTAGATACGGCGGAACTGGAAAACCATCAAGACATTGCGCAGCCAGATTACGGCTTTGATTTCTACGCACCACAGACTTACTTAGATGATAAAGGCCGTCGCATCTTGATTGCTTGGATTGGTCTGCCTGAGATTGATACACCTTCTAATGCGCATGAGTGGGCGGGCATGTTGTCGTTACCACGCGAACTTCAAATCCAAGATGGCTATCTGGTGCAGTCGGTTTTACCTGAATTGAAAGCGCTACAGGGTGAAGCGGTTACGGTTGAAAATGTTCTTGAACTGGATACAACCAGCTTCATGGTTGAGCTCGAAACGGATACGGACGAGTTTGAGTTAACGCTTGCTAACGCTGCGGGCGATAACATCTTGTTCAGCTCCACAGAAACGGAGTTCATGCTTGATCGCAGTAAGATGTCTCAACTTTACGCGGAAGAGTTTGGCTCTGTGAGAAAAGCGCGGAGGTTAAGCACTAAGCAAACCATCGAGGTTTATGTCGATAAGTCGGTGATCGAAATCTTCATTAATGGCGGTAAACATACAATGACCAGTCGCTTCTTCATTGATGACTTGAACGCGCTGTCCATTACTGATGGTGTGAAAACTGTTTATCACGCAATGAGCCCAGTTAAAGGACTAGATGATTAAGTTGTTACAATTATACAAACCACTTTACTAGTGGTTTGTATTGTCTTGAAGCATTTCTGTAGTGGTCAAGTGAATTGGGCTACTACATTAGAGGCTTTGCTATACTTCAAGTTATCCGCTAAATGCTAATTTAGCATTTCATATAGCACGAAATTGTCCAAAAACACGTTAAGTTAGTGTTCAAATATAGTTAAAGTTAAACAAAAATGAGCCCAATTGGACTCATTTTTTTTATAACTGCTTATCAAAAAGTGCTAATTTTATTGCTGCACTTTCGTCCCCAAATGCAGCCAAGTTTCTAACACCGTATCAGGATTTAATGATACTGAATCAATCCCTTGTTCCATTAACCATTGGGCGAGATCGTCGTGATCCGATGGGCCTTGGCCACAAATGCCCACGTATTTCCCTGCTTTATTGGCGGCTTTAATCGCCATGGAAAGCATTGCTTTTACGGCGGCGTTGCGTTCATCAAACATATGAGCAATGTCGCCGGAATCTCGGTCGAGTCCCAAGGTTAATTGCGTCATGTCGTTTGAGCCAATTGAGAAGCCATCAAAGTATTTGAGGAAGTCATCCGCCAAAATAGCATTGGAAGGTAATTCACACATCATGATGACTTTCAGGCCATCTTCACCACGTTTAAGATCAAATTTAGCAAGGAGATCAATCACCGATGCTGCTTCTGTTGTGGTACGAACAAATGGGATCATGATTTCAACGTTTTTCAAGCCCATCTTGTTACGAACACGCTTCATTGCTTCACATTCTAAAGCAAAACAGTCTTGGAATTTTGGTGAAATGTAGCGAGATGCGCCTCGGAATCCCAACATCGGGTTTTCTTCGGTTGGCTCGTAATGGATGCCGCCGACCAAGTTGCGGTATTCATTGGATTTAAAATCTGACATGCGCACAATCACACGTTTTGGCCAGAAAGCAGCAGCTAAGGTTGAAATACCTTCAGTCAGTTTTTCGATGTAAAACTCAACAGGGTTGGCGTAACCCACAATACGTTTGTTAATTTCAGCTTTAAGTTCAGCCGATTGCTCATCGTAATTCAATAGGGCTTTAGGGTGAATGCCGATCATTTTGTTAATAATGAATTCTAAGCGAGCAAGTCCTACGCCTTCGTTGGGAATGCACGCAAAGTCAAACGCGCGATCAGGGTTGCCTACGTTCATCATCACCTTCAGTGGTAAATCGGGTAGGTCGGTGACTGAAGAACGTTTGATTTCAAAATCAAGTTCGCCTTCATA
>JBQGON010000110.1:8702-12108 GCA_052087065.1 Vibrio sp.
CTTGCTGGCCATCTTTCAGTTTACTTGTGGCATCACCACAGCCGACTACCGCCGGGATACCAAGCTCACGAGCAATGATCGCGGCATGGCAAGTACGCCCACCACGGTTGGTGACGATGGCGGCGGCTTTTTTCATTACCGGTTCCCAATCAGGGTCGGTCATGTCGGCAACCAGCACATCACCGGTTTGTACTTGATCCATTTCGTCTAAGCTTTTTACAACTCGAACCACACCCGCACCAATACGTTGTCCGATCGCTCGGCCTTCAATTAGTGTTTTACTCGAAGCTTGGTTGTTTAATTGGAAACGCTCCATCACTTGTTGATCATCACGAGAGCGAACCGTTTCAGGGCGAGCTTGAACGATAAGCAACTCACCGGTTACGCCGTCTTTGGCCCATTCAATGTCCATTGGGCGACCGTAGTGTTTTTCAATGATCATGGCTTGCTTAGCCAGTTCTTGAATCTCATCATCATTTAAAGAATAGTGGCGACGTTCTTCATCCGTGGTGTCCACAATTTCAACTTGAGTACCAATCTCTTTGCCATCGGCGTAGATCATTTTGATTTGTTTTGAACCAAAAGTACGGCGCACTACCGCTGGGTTTCCAGCTTGCAGCATCGGTTTATGCACGTAAAATTCATCTGGATTGACGGCTCCTTGAACGACCATCTCGCCTAAGCCCCAAGAAGAGGTGATGAAGACGACTTGATCAAAGCCTGATTCAGTATCAAGGGTAAACATAACGCCAGATGATGCTTTGTCTGAACGCACCATACGTTGAATGCCGGCAGACAATGCGACCCCTTTATGATCAAAGCCTTGGTGAACACGATAGGAGATAGCGCGATCATTAAATAGAGAAGCGAAAACATGTTTCGTTGCTTCAATCACCGCATCAATTCCTCGAACGTTTAAGAACGTTTCTTGTTGACCTGCGAATGAGGCATCCGGTAAATCTTCGGCCGTGGCAGATGAACGTACGGCGACTGGTAAGCTGTCGTCACCATTCCCCAGTTCTTGATAAAATGCTCGAATTCCATCTTCTAATGCTGGTGGGAATGGGGCATCCAGAACCCATTGGCGAATTGTGGTACCCGCTTTTTTTAATGCGTTGACATCATCGACATCCAATTCATCAAGTAGTTGATAAATCCGATCATTTAATTGGTTGGTTTCTAAAAATTGATTAAAAGCAAAAGCAGTGGTGGCATAGCCATTGGGTACTTTTACTCCAGCATTTGAAAGATTGGCAACCATCTCACCTAAAGATGCGTTCTTGCCCCCGACTTTATCAACATCGTTCATTGATAAAGCATCGTACCAAACCACATTCTGATCCACGGCGTGTCTCCTAGACTTTTGTATTGGATTAATTCCCATCATAGCTAAAGTGGCAACTTTAATTATTTGAGAAGAATTATTATTTCTTAGGTTTCATTTAATTGTGTTTCTCTCATAGAGAGTGTGGGCAAAGTCTCAATCACTTGCATTGCAGTAGCGTGAAATTGATGACTGATTCACAATGAATTTGACTTTAGCCATTTATTTGTAAACATCCTGTGAAATTATAGTTGTAAATATTTACAACTTTTAACTTACAGCACGCCATAAAGGATTCAACTTCTTATGCAGAGCAAAACAAATTTTCGTGATGTATTTTACATTTCTGATGGAACAGCCATCACATCTGAAACATTAGGGCATGCTGTCCTTGGACAATTTCCGATTGAAATTGCACAAAAAACGTTGCCCTTTGTTGAAACCGTAGAGCGTGCTGAACAAGTAAAAACGCTCATTAATCAAAAAGCTAAAGAGTCTGGAACTAAACCGTTGGTCTTCTTTTCTATCGTGGTACCTGAAGTGAAGTTAATAATTGAACAAGCCGATGCGCATTTTTATGATGTACTCAATTGTTTAGTGGATCCCTTAAAACGAGATCTTGATTTAGAACCAAGCCCACAATTACACCGTTCCCATAGTATTGAGAAAGATGCCGCCAGTTATCAAAACCGAATTGCGGCGGTTGAGTACACCCTAGCCCATGATGATGGTGTGTCATTAAGTAACCTTGATCTGGCGGATATTATTCTGCTTGGTGTGTCTCGTTGCGGTAAAACACCAACCTGTTTGTACCTTGCCATGCAGTTTGGTATTCGGGCAGTAAACTACCCATTTATTGAAGATGATATGGCTAAGCTAAAGTTGCCAAAAGAGATAGAACCCTACCGTTTCAAAACATTTGGACTCACAATCGATACAGAACGTTTAATGGCGATTCGACATGAACGTTACGCTAATAGCGATTATGCAAGCCAAGAACAGTGTGAAAAAGAACTGAATCGAGTGGAATCTTTATTCCGAAGAGAAGCGATACCCTATCTCAATACGACAACATTATCGGTGGAAGAAATTTCGACCCGACTGCTTGAACTCAGTGGCTTGAAGCGATCGATGTGGTAAGTCGGGAGTGAGTAAAGCGCTTATAAACTTTATTTTAATTTTAAAAAAAGTGAAGAGTTTGTCGTTTAAGATGATCAAAAACAACTTTTTAGCTTTTTTCTGTCAGAGTTTACATGCCAGGTCTTTTTCAGTATTGAATTGGTTTATAATCGCGTTTCAAAATGTATTTCCAATAGTTGATGTGGCCCATGAGTAAAGTAGCGAACCACAATGATTGATTTATTACTCCAGCTAAAACCGGATGTATTAACGTCTGCTCAATTCTTTCTTCTTATTGGATTAAGCGGTTTAACCTCAATGCTAAATACCATTATTGGTGTTGGAGGAGGAGCCACTTTAATTGCGTTTATGATCACCATGATGCCTGCTGCCGCAGTGATTCCTGTGCATGCGATTGTACAATTAGGATCAAATGCAGGTCGCGCAGTATTAATGCGTCGTCATATTCAAAAACAGTACCTTGGTTGGTTTTTTGTCGGTAGTGTGGCTGGTGCAATCATCGGGGGTAATATTGCGTTAAACCTTCCCACGAAATATCTAGAACTCATTCTCGCTGTGTTTATTTTGATCAGCAGTTGGATACCTATTAATTTCAGTTTTAAAGGAAGAAAAGGCTTAGTTGGTGTGGGTGTCTTTACGGCCTTTTTAACCATGTTTGTTGGTGCGACGGGGCCATTTTTGATTGCGACAGTGAAAAATCTATTGCCTGATCGTCGGGAACTCGGCGCGACCATGGCGTGCTTTATGTCGATACAACACGTGATTAAAGCCGTTATTTTCGGCCTATTGGGTTTTGCTTATCAACAGTGGTTAGGCGTAATAGGGCTGATGATCTTGGTTGGGTTTGTCGGAACGTACCTTGGTAAGCATGTGTTAGATAAAGTCTCGAATAAGCACTTCCATGTTGTGCTTAAATTCGCTCTAACCGTTATTGCGTTGCGT
>JBQGON010000111.1:0-12067 GCA_052087065.1 Vibrio sp.
ACCTGCTTCTTACGCAGCCCCGATGACATTTCTACCTGCAACGACATGGCTAACGACTCCGCCACGCTCTTATCTATGGACGCCATAATCTCTTGTACCGACGTCAACTGCTGCGCGACTACTCTCTGTTCAAAGGCCTCTTCTAGAGCAAACCGTTGCATGACTTCCTGAACCACATCGCGTGACTCCGGAGAACTCCACAGGCAATGTTCCAATAGTAATAAATCGAGTGGGTTAATCTCTTGACGACCGTTAAAAAATGCACTGGCTTTCAGCAATTTGACCGATTTTTTCCAACGACGATCCGACACGTATAAATCGTTGGTCTGTTCTGTTTCACTTTCTAAAAGATTTTTAAGGCGGTATAACTTGTCAAACAAGTCGTCACTAAGGCTCAATTGTTGGAGCTGTGCTTGCCATAAATGATATTCGTCATGGCTGATGGTTAGCGCGGGATCGACACTGGCTTCTTGATTGGTACCGACGGTTAGCATCGCTTTGAAATTTTGTTTATCTTGAATACGATTGACAAAAACACGTACCAACATTCGATCATACAGCGCATCGAGACCACTCTCTTTATCAGGAAGCTCGTTTGAGGCTGAAATCAATAGACGCATCGGCACTTTTTGTATTTCACTGCCGTTTTTAAAGGTTCTTTCATTCACGACAGTTAATAGTGTATTTAAGATAGCCGGTCCTGCTTTCCATATCTCATCGAGAAATACCACTTGCGCGGTGGGCAAATAGCCATCGGTCAAACGAACATAGCGACCATTGTCTTTGAGCTCTTGAATACTCAACGGCCCGAACACTTCTTCTGGTGTGGAAAAACGTGTCATCAGGTATTCAAAATAACTGCTATTGTCGAACGCTTGAATTAAACGTTTAGCGATAAGACTCTTGGCAATCCCTGGCGGGCCAAGTAGAAAAACACTTTCGCCGCTTAATGCTGCCAGCAAACATAATTTTATTGTGCTTTCACGCTCATAGACGCCTTCGCTCAAAGAGGCTGCCAACTGATTAATACGTTCCGATAACAACGCTTGGCTAGCGTGAGAAGCGATAGGTGATGAATTCATAAATAAGCGAGCTCCTTAGCAGCGACTTAATGGATAGGTAAAGGTAACAGCATATACGGATCTGCCATACATCGTCACCACGCCTTACCCAATTATGGCGCGTATTGTTTGCAAATATTAATAGAATAGCAACCTTAGATGATTGAAAACACTAAATGGTCTGGGTAATTTTGAAAAACTACGCTAAGGTATTAGCCCAGTAAAGGACAAATCTATAGAACGGACCACTATGAAAAACATCATCCACCAATGGAAACAGTCCCTGGCATTAACGGAACATTCCATGACATTGCCAAATGGCAAAGCCATCACCCATACCACGATTGAACACCCCGGCGCTGCCGTGATTATCCCAGTGACCGACGACAATCAGATTGTTGTCGTCAATCAATTCCGCCCTTCATTAGGTAAGTGGATGTTGGAGGTACCAGCTGGAACAATGGAACCAGGTGAAGATCCTTTAACCTGTGCCAAGCGTGAATTGGAAGAAGAAACCGGATACAGCGCAGAGCAATACCTTTCCTTGGGACAACTGACCCCAATGGCCGGAATGTGCGATGAAATTCAACACCTTTATGTCGCTTATCACCTGCATTTCACTCAACGCTATGCCTGCGATGATGATGAAATTATTGAGGTGACTACCTGCACTCTTGATGAATTGGAACAGCACATCATCAATGGCACCATCACCGATTCCAAAACAATCGCGTGTTTATACAAAGCGAAAATATGTCACGCTTTGGACACTATGGCTCAACCTCAATAACGCCTCAGTTCTTAGCCACTCGCGAGTTAGCGTTTACCCCGTCCAGCATGGATATTGAGCTTAGCTTTAAGTTTACGTTTTTCCGCCGATCGGCTTTGACGTCGGCCATGAGACTCATTATCGCTTTGAGTCGCCTCCGAAGAGGGTTCAAAGCCTGCCAACCATTCTTGTGGTAAACGTGTGTCTAATAACCGTTCAATCGCTTCTAAGGCAGGCTGTTCATCACGGCTAAGTAGCGACACAGCAAGGCCTGCTGCGCCTGCTCGTCCAGTGCGACCAATCCGATGAATATAATCTTCTGCCTTAAACGGCATATCGTAGTTAACCACTTGCTCTAACTGAGCGATATCCAATCCACGCGCCGCCACATCGGTGGCGATCAATGCACGTACTTTACCCGACTTAAATTCATCTAACGCACGTAAGCGGGCACCCTGACTTTTATCGCCATTGATAGACACCGCTTTAATTCCATCCAATTTTAACTCTTTGGCTAAATGGTCACTACCCTGCTTGGTTTTGACAAAAACCAATACTTGTTGCCAATTGCGCGAGCCAATTAAAAATGATAACAATGCTTGTTTACGTTTTTTATCAACCGGATAGACCATCTGTGTCACCGTATCAGCGGCAGAATTCTTCGGCGTCACTTGGATTTCGATGGGGTTGTCTAATAAACGATATGCGGTCGATTTAATCGTCGAGGTAAAGGTCGCTGAGAAAAATAAGGTTTGCTGGCGAGATGGCATCTTACGAAGTAAACGCTGAATATCGGGCATAAATCCCATGTCCAACAAACGATCCGCTTCGTCTAACACTAACGTCGTGGTTGATTTTATTGAGACAGCCTTAGTATGCAGATGATCGAGCAAGCGTCCAGGGGTCGCGATAAGTATATCCGCTCCGTGCTGCAATTTATTTTTTTGCACACTCAAACTGGTGCCACCGTACACCGCTACAATCTTAAGCTCTGAATGCTTGGCATACGCTTCGAGGTTATCCAAAACCTGCTGGGCTAATTCGCGTGTGGGCACCACAATTAATGCTCTGACGCCACGCATTTGCATTAGGTAATGTTGGGTTTCTTCATCGACAGGCTCACATAGGCGTTGTATTAATGGCACACCATATGCTGCGGTTTTCCCCGTACCTGTTTGTGCTGCGGCTAACACATCTTTTCCTTCAAGCACCGCGGGAATTGCCTGTGCTTGAATCGGCGTTGGTTCATCGATAAACAATGAATGCAATACATCAATTAGCGCAGGTTCTAGGCCTAGAGCAGCGAATGAGGTCGGAGACGTCGACATAACGGAATACCTAACAATAGCAAAACTGGGCGCGCATTATATCAGACTCATTGGCCTCGCGCTGCGTTTAATAACTGCGGGTAAAAAGCAAAAAATAACCGCTCCAATTGGTCATACTCTGATGCTAGTGTTTTGACGCATTGGCTTAGCGGTGCGAGGCGTTCTCGACGTAACGCAATCCTCTGTAAAGCGAAATCAATATTATCAAACTGCTGATAGGATTCGAGCCAACCTCCCGCCCACATTTTATCGGTGACCTCAATGAAAGACTCAGGCAAAGTCGTATACTCTTGCACAGTACGTTGCTGACTTCTCACCCAATTTTCCACATCTTTCACAAATTGTCTAAGCGGTTTATCGTGATAATAATGCCAGTGGCGACTCAAACAATGGTCCCAAAACATATCGAGAGCAATAGGCGCAAATCGCTTCAATGCCTCAGGAAAGTACTGTTTTGCTTCTCTGACAATGTCGTGGCTGTCGGTATACGCATCAACCCAACGGTGCAGACGAATACCGGCGGCGACATCGGCTGCATAGTCACCGTTAACGTTTCCTCGAACAAAATCACCGAGTAAGTTTCCTAACAGCTGGCTATCGCAATGCTCAGCAATATGTAAATGTGCGAGATAATTCATAGAATGGTGCGTTCAATTAGCCATGGAATACAATGATGGGTCTCTATGGGCTTAAAAGCCAGCGCGGTGCGCTGGCTAATCACTATGACAAAGAAGACTGAGTATCTTCTTGTGTTGACGGATTATAGTCAGAAAGCACGAAACCAATTTCCATGGCATCCATCCACTCTAAACTATCTTCCTGCGGAACTGTATTTCGGTCACTCATTATCGACCTCCTTAGTTATTATTGTCTATACAGCCTAGCGTGATAACAACGCATCACTCTAAAGTAAGCTGGATATTGCACTCCTTGTGTCCGATGTCTATCGTCCACTTGTCAACATTATGCGAATAATTCCTTAGCGTCTAGACTTTCTTCTCGTCACACGATCATACAATGTGAATTTACCCGATCAAATTGCCTCTCTAACCGCCATGGTGTAAATTATTATTTACACATATTGTTTGTTTTTACAAACACATTGACTCAGAAGATATTCTCTTAGAGAATAGGCTCTAGACAGGTTATTTATTCATGTTGCTCTTATATTTGTGATATTTTGAGATGTAACACCCCATAAAATTGTATAATAAAGTTTACACTTATGACTCAATCAAAGCTTTTTGGTAGTACTTTGATCATCGCCGGAACGACTATCGGTGCGGGTATGTTAGCCCTTCCGCTAGCATCTGCTGGTATCGGCTTTTCAACATCGTTAGTGATTATGTTGGTCCTGTGGGCCTTAATGGCATTTACAGCGTTACTCATGGTAGAGCTGCACCAATACGCGGATAGTGATGCAACACTGCATACCTTAGCTCAGCAAATATTGGGCGCGAGAGGTAAATGGATCGCCACATTTGCCATGCTTTTTTTATTTTATGCCTTGTGCTCTGCTTATATTGCCGGAGGAGGCTCTCAGTTTACACAACGCATTAGCGATGTGACCGGTGCTCACTTTTCTCCCGCCACTGGCACGGTGTTGTTTACGATTGTCGTCGCGGTTATCGTCACGTTAGGAACGGGACTGGTTGATAAAGTGAATCGCATTCTATTTGCATGCAAATTGATTGCTCTTGCGATGGTGCTATTTTTTCTTGCCCCCAATGTCACTCACTCTTACCTTTTAAGTATGCCATTACAACAGGGGTTAATTGTTGCCGCGATTCCGGTCATTTTTACCTCTTTTGGCTTTCACGGCAGCATTCCAGCCATTGTAAATTACATGGATGGCAATACATCGGCATTAAGAAAAGCAATTTTAATCGGTTCTGCCATCCCTCTTATTATTTACATATTCTGGCAGTTAGTAACTCTAGGTGTTGTCGCACAAGATCATTTAATCAAGAACGCTCAGTTGAGTGCCTTAATCCAGATATTAGCAAATACTGTCGAGCAATCTAATTTAAACCACATTATTGGCGTATTCGCTGATTTAGCACTGCTAACCTCATTTCTTGGTGTCAGTCTGGGATTATTTGAATTTTTAAGGGACAGTCTAGGAAAAACAAAGTGTGTCATCAGCCGTCCTCTCGTATCGCTGATCACGTTTCTCCCGCCACTGGCCTTCGCTTTATTTTACCCAGAAGGCTTTATTATGGCGCTTGGCTATGCAGCAATCGCTCTGGCAATACTGGCGATTTTTCTTCCAGTAGCCATGGTATATACGGTGCGTAAACGCTCTCAAAGCAAGCCATGCTATCAAGTCAAGGGCGGTGCTTTTGCGCTAACAATCAGTGCGATATTTGGTATCGTCATTGTCAGCGTACAGATACTGGTGACATTAGGCGCCTTGCCAGCTCTCGGCTAAACCCCGCCTAATTGAATAAAAAACACGCGCATTGCCTCAATGCGCGTGTTTTTTTTAACTATAGGTCGTATCAATGTGAACCTATTCACGACATGGCTGTCAATTATCATCGTAAATTAGAGAAACACGCGACTATAGCTATACTAAAGTCATTAAACCTTCACAACATTGCGCTAACATCAAGCAGACATGTCTACGATGATGTTGATTTAAAGTAACAAAAATAGAATGACACTGTCGATGAGCCTGTGCTTATGTCAACAGTTGTCGCGTTATTAAGAATAAACATAATAAGCGCGTTAACTTGATTTATGATGGCATAAAATATGCTTAATAAAACATGAAGTCACAAGGGCTGCTAAGGACAAAAACGTCATCACATGATATTTCTTTAGCGTAAAAAGTGCCGCCTAGCAGAATGAACGATTCTAGCGATAAGGGCGACTCTAACAGGTACCACATGTTTGGGGCCTAGGCATAAAATAGGTTGATTCATGAGAAAACTAAACTATTACCTTACCAATACACTCTACAACCTGATTCCACAGCCAGTACTGCATTTCTATGTTAAACAGCA
This sequence comes from Vibrio sp., assembly GCA_052087065.1. Classification (GTDB taxonomy): domain Bacteria; phylum Pseudomonadota; class Gammaproteobacteria; order Enterobacterales; family Vibrionaceae; genus Vibrio. The sequence continues at coordinate 6,167 of JBQGON010000111.1, forward strand.
GTTGGCCAGTCTTCCTGAGCATACAAAAACAAGGCTACAAAAACGCGTCGATTACTATATGAAGATCCAATCATCTTTTTCTGTTTCTCGGCAAGCCCCTAAAATTGCCCAGTTTAAGAAAAACTGTGGGTCGACATATTTTTATGACTTACTCAAAGTAATCAAAGGGTTCGACAGAAATTTGCGTTTTAATTTCATTCATGGCGACGTGACCGATATTCCTCCAGCGCCTACTTTTGTGAAAAGTCGTCCAATTACAGGCAATAACGGCAACTCAGTGCTACTAAAACTGAATGAAATCCGTCATTACCGGTTTGTCGAAGATACCTTAGAGTTTCGCCACAAAAAGAATATGGCGGTATGGCGTGGTAGCGGCTTTCGCCCTAACCGACGTAATCTCTTAGAAAAATTTTATTACCATGAACGATGCGATCTGGGCCGTACCGATAAAGAAGATGAGGATCAACTGGCTTATGTTGTCCCTAAAATATCTATCGAAGATCAATTAAAGTTCAAGTTTATTCTAAGTTTAGAAGGCAAAGATGTTGCGACGAATTTAAAGTGGATTATGTCTTCAAACTCACTAGCATTGAGTCCGAAACTGAGGTACGAAACCTGGTTTATGGAAGGTAAGCTGATTCCGAATGTTCACTATGTAGAAATCAAGGACGACTTCTCTGATTTGATAGAGAAAATGGATTACTACAATGCGCACCCAGAAGAAGCTGAACGTATTATCAATAATGCCCACCAGTGGGTAGAGCAGTTTCAAAATACACATGAAGAGCGTTTATTGAGCTACCTGGTTGCCGATAAATATTTTTATTTATCGCAAAACGCCCGTCTAGCCGAAAACTCGAACCAACACTTATTAGCAAGCATTGCTAAATACGAGCATAAATAGGTGAGCCGAACCGTGCGATCTCACCCTCATTAACACTCTGTTATTTTAGCGAAACCCTGACATACAATCGATTGCATGTCAGGGTTTTGTTATTCCAGCTCAAGACACCCCTATTTTTCGACTGATTTCACTCATCTCTCATCGCCTTAGCTTTATTTATCCTATTTAAACAATAGTTATCATTCATGGTGTCTATATAAGTACATTCTAATTATTAAATATATATATCTTCATCGAACATTGTTTTTTTGAATTTGACAATCCTAATTAAAATCGTAAAAATGCATATCGCTTCATTAGTTCGTAACTCTTATTTGAACTCTTTAAGACTAATGATATTCAACTCAACCCTCTGAACTTATTCAGTTTATATTCTAAAACTATAGTTGATTTTATGATTAAGAAAACAATGTTGGAATCCCTTGCTTTGGTGGGATTGTTCGCCTTAGTCGCTGCTTGCATCGACTTGGATATTATTTACTTCAAGAACCGCATGACTGAAGCCTCGGTTACCGAATCGATGCAGTTAATTTTTCTCGCAGTAACCGTATACTGTTTCTTCCATATCGGCAAAGTAAGACCGGAACTCAATCGTGCAGCGTACCTGATTAGCGCTTTTTATCTGGTTCTATTCATACGTGAAAACGATGAGATCCTCGATTTGATCTACCACGGAGCATGGGAATTACCCGCTATTCTAGTGGCTTTGTTCGCATTGTTCTTTGCCTGCAAAGGCGGTAAGAATACGCTTGTTCATATGTCTACGATTCTAAGTGCGCAAAATTTCCGCTTTGTAATCACAGGAACCATCATGCTACTCGTGTTCTCAAGACTCTATGGCATGGGCAAACTGTGGGAAGCATTGATGGAAGATAAATATAGCCGCATCGTAAAAAATGTCTCTGAAGAAGGGATTGAACTGCTTTGCTATTCACTTATCGCTTATGGCGCAATCAAAGTACTGTGTGAACTAAGTAAAGCGCGTCGTATTAACGCATAGATATTACGATGCGTTTATGATGATACGTTGTTCAATAAAAAACAGGCGCTCATCGCCTGTTTTTTATTGAAACTCGTACAAGGTTTACTTATCAGGGTAGCCCTGTGGGTTGTTTGACTGCCAACGCCAAGTATCTTGGGTCATTTCTTCTAATGTCCGCTTTGCGCACCACTCAAGTTCTGTGTGGGCTTTCGCAGGGTCTGCATAACATGCAGCAATATCACCAGGTCGACGATCCACCAATTGATATGGGATTTTCTTACCACTGGCTTTTTCAAATGCAGCGACCATTTCTAAGACGCTATAGCCATTGCCAGTACCTAAGTTATATACGTGCAACCCCTCTTGACGACCGACATGAGTCAACGCTGCGATGTGCCCGTCAGCCAAATCCATGACATGGATATAATCACGTACGCCCGTACCATCTTTCGTGTCGTAGTCACTCCCAAATACCGACAAAAACTCTCGGCGCCCGACTGCTACCTGCGAAACAAAGGGCATTAAATTATTAGGAATGCCTTGCGGATCCTCTCCTAACAAACCTGATGGATGGGAGCCCACTGGATTGAAATAACGCAGTAATGTAATGCTCCAATCAGGATTGGCATTTTGGAAATCAGTTAAACACTCTTCCACCATCAATTTACTACGTCCATAAGGGTTGGTCGCACTGGTTGGGAACGTTTCTAGAATAGGAACCGTTGCTGGGTCACCATATACCGTCGCCGAAGAACTAAACACTAAAGATGTCACGCCAGCTTCACGCATGGCATCAACCAGTACCAAGGTACCGTTTACGTTGTTATCATAATATTCTAATGGCTTTTGAACCGATTCTCCGACCGCTTTTAAACCGGCAAAGTGAATAACGGCATCAATGTTATGAGCGCGCATCGTCTCGACCAGTAAATCACGGTCACGCACATCGCCTTCGACAAATTGTGGCGTCTGACCGGCAACATTTTGGATCCGCTCTAAGACCGTGGATTTACTGTTATATAAATTGTCCAAAATGACAGGTTTCATCCCTGCTTCAATCATTTGAATACAAGTATGGCTACCAATATAGCCCATCCCACCTGTAACTAATACGTTCATAACTCGCCTCCTTTGACATTGACTCGATTGTACCGACTACTATGAGAAAAATCACTGTATTAGTGCATCAATGACGCAACTCTGTCATTTGGCAAAGACATAAAAAAACAGGACACTCTGCCCTGTTTTCATAGACTTATCACTCACCTGTCATTAATGGCGTGCAAACGTTAATGGCTCGCCGACCACCATCGCCAGTTCACGCGGATAATCCCTTGCTTCGGCAATCGCGATCGCACGGCGTTCAACATCCTCGCCGTTAAGGGACATTGAAACAGGATGAACATGCTCAATATCATCGTGGTTATGCGCAGATAACTGCCACGTAGCGATGATTTTTTGTACCGCTTCTAACGCAGAGGAGCCTTTCACAATTTCAACACGTGCATAGTGATTCTCTTCAAAGCTGACATCTGCGGCACGCAATGTTGAATCACTGCCTGGGATCTGCTGCGCGCCAAACAACGGCTTACCCGCGATATCGGCACTATTAAAGCTTGGCATAAACTGCGCCATATGCTGAATCGCTAACCCTGTACGCTCAACTTGATCGGCTTCTGACCAGCCTTTATTCAATTTGAGCTGTAAGTATTGAGGTAACTGCGGTTGCGCCGAGCGAATCCCACTTTTTACGAGGCCGTCACTAAACAAAGTGATCCCTTCGGTCATACCATGCAATTGAAATACCCCGTTTGCATACGGTGTTAATTGCGCCATACCCTGCGGAGTGCCACGTTGACCGTGAAAGATGACCTCAGGCCACATTTGGCTACAATCAGCCCAATGCGCCACGTACGCCGCTTTGAACTCGACTAAACGGTCGCGGTAGTGACGCGCCATATCATCAATCGACCCCGTTCTGTAACCACACGCATTAATGATATAATCGGCATATTGGACGGAGGTTTCTCCTGAAGCACTGAGCGTGGTAATTTGCCACTGATTGCCCGTCCATTGGAGATCAATCACCGTCGTATTCGTTTGTAAATCACAATGTGGCATGGCTTCTAACGCCAGTTCCGCGCTAGCCGCCAAACGAAAAACACTCCACCCGTATTCTTGTACTGAAATAACTGGATATTGAATCGCATCCAAATCTATATTCTGTACGACTGGAATGAGCCAATCTTCCATACTGGAAGGCACCACTGGCTGCACTTGTTCACGCAGAGCTTCAAGCTCTTCACGCTCAAACACACGATAATAATCTTGCGGTTTGCCCAACCACTCATTACGTGCATCTTCATCCACCAGCTTTTGATAGGCATCGCGAATAACATCTAAGCGTGATACCACAACGTCTGGAGTCCCCGGATCGGCTTTCGGTATCGCAATCACCGTCGGGCGTTTATTCAAGGTATGTGGGTACAATCTTACTGTCTGTAAAGATTGCCTGAGCAACTCGATGCATTGATGTTCAGAGATCTCACGATATAAGTTGCCGCCAGCGTGTAAGTGACAGATCGGTGGACCATCCACCAACCCCGCACTTTTTTCAATCAAAGAGACATTTAATCCTAACTCCCCCATATGAACCGCGGCCGTTGCACCAGCAACACCTCCCCCAATAATCGCAATTTGAGGCGTGTTGGAATTCGGGTTTGTTTTCAACATCACACTTCCACTTATAGTTTGATTAGGTACAGTCTAAAACGAGCTCTGCATGAAAAAAATCACATTTTTTACGCGGTCTTAGTAAGAACAATGCTGGCCAACCGCTAGCGTAATGTTGATACGCGAATGCTCAATTTTGAGATTTTAATCACACCCTATTTGTCAATCATTTTGACTTTGTTTTCAAGTAAAAAATTATTAAAAATCTCTTGACTGATTTCTTACTGTTCTTACATTTTGTGTTTCCCAGTACCACCAAAGTGCTGCTCACACGGTGTAGCAATGGCTCGCGTTTCATCGCCCTATTCACTGGGATAAGTTATCCAAAAACTTATCCACTGTTTTTGTGGATAACTGGCTATGTTATTCAAGCTTTTAGTTAATTTATCCCTGTTTTTGTTGGTCGCAATAACCCTCTAAGCCCCGTCCCAACGACGCTTGCCAGTACAATAAAGGTTAATATCGGCAAACCTATCCACAACCAAACGTGTGGATGAAATTCAATATCTAGCCCAAAAGTTAACAAGCCCCACACCACAAGTTCTGATGCGCCACTAGCAATGATTCCAGCGATAAGTGCCATCAGGCCATATTCGGCCCATAAGGTATTCATCACTCGGCGTCGACTCGCTCCCAAGGTTCGATACAATTGTATTTCCATTTGCCTCTGGCTTAAACTCAACCTCAGTAAAGTAAAAATCAACAAAATGCCCGCAGTGACCCCGAGTCCAGCGAGGATAGTCACCGACCAGACGATTTGTTTTAATAACGCTTCCAACTTATCCGCAATTTTACGAATATCGAGAATACTAACCGTAGGATGATTACGTGACAGCGTCACTAAAAGATGGTCATTCTTGTGTGTCACACGAAAGCTGACTAGCCATGTTGCTGGCATAGACTGCATCAAATCAGGCGTGAATATGAAGTAAAAGTTGGGCTTCATCTGTCGCCATTCAACATGACGAATCGAATTCACTTGTGCGGTGATGGTTTGACTGTTGATAACAAAGCTCAAAGTGTCACCCACGTGAATATCGAGGTCTTTCGCTAAACCTTCTTCCACCGACACCCCATGGCTTGATGTCCACTTTCCTGCGACGACGCGATTATAATCGGGTAATGTTGAATCCCAAGTTAAATTAAGCTCGCGCCGCAGCGCATTAGCGCCTTGTCGCCCTTGAGCACGATCTTTAGCACTTTCACCGTTGACAGAGGTGAGACGCCCTCGAGTAACCGGATAAGCAGGAGAGCGATCTACGCCCGCGTTATCTAGCCGTTT
>JBQGON010000112.1:0-12021 GCA_052087065.1 Vibrio sp.
TGCACAGCGAACACCCCGCTGGCACCATCCTCAGAGCGGATAAAACCGGAATTTACGTGGCGACTGGCACACAAACTTTGGTTCTGGAAATGCTACAAATTCCGGGTAAACGCGCCATGGCAGTACAAGATTTACTGAATTCCCGCGCGGCTTGGTTTGAAGTCGGCACACAATTGAATTAATCTCTCGCCCCCATTGGGTCGGTATTGTTTATAAATAGGTTTGCAAATGAATGTTCGTGCTGCGGCAGCTCAAGTTCTTTTCGAGGTCGTTGACCAAGGTTATTCTTTATCAGCAGCGCTCCCCGCTGCTCAGCAAAAGATAAAACCGCGTGACCATGCACTACTGCAAGAAATTTGCTTTGGTGCGCTACGCTTTTTACCTCGCTTGGAATCCACAGCGAATGCATTGATGGATAAACCATTAAAAGGTAAGCAGCGCGTCTTTCATCATTTGATTTTGGTCGGGATTTATCAACTCAGTTCCATGCGTATTCCTGCGCATGCTGCAGTTGCTGAGACCGTAGAGGCGACTCGTACGTTGAAAGGCCCACGCCTTCGCGGCTTAATAAATGCCGTACTGCGCAACTATCAGCGTCAACAAGAAACGCTGGATGCACAAGCAATCAGTCATGATGCTGGCCGTTATGGTCATCCAAGTTGGCTATTATCATTGCTAAAAGCAAGTTACCCGCAAGATTGGCAAACCATTGTCGAAGCCAATAATATCAAAGCGCCCATGTGGCTACGTGTCAATCGTACTCATCACACGCGTGATGAATATCAAGCGTTGTTATTAGAACAAGACATAGACAGCACTCCTCACCCACAAGCTGAAGATGCACTCAAACTTGACCGCCCATGCGATGTGACCTCGCTCCCCGGTTTTTCTGAAGGTTGGGTCTCAGTACAAGATGCGGCCGCTCAATTGGCCTATCACTACCTAAACCCACAAGATGGCGAACTGATCTTAGATTGTTGCGCCGCACCGGGGGGGAAAACCGCGCACATTCTTGAGCGTACACACGCCAAGCAAGTTGTGGCGATTGATAGTGATGACCATCGTCTTAAGCGTGTCCATGAAAACTTAGAACGATTACAACTCGACGCGACGGTTATTTGTGGGGATGCACGAACCCCACAAAAATGGTGGCAAGGTGAGCAGTTTGACCGTATTCTACTCGATGCACCATGTTCAGCCACAGGCGTGATTCGCCGTCATCCTGATATCAAATGGCTACGTCGTGCCAACGACATCGAGGCTCTGGCTAGTTTACAAAGCGAGATTCTCGATGCGATGTGGCAACAACTAAAACCCGGCGGGACTTTAGTATACGCAACATGCTCCATCACTGCGCAAGAAAACCGCGATCAAGTGACGGCATTTCTTAAGCGTACGACGAATGCAACTCTAGTGGGTTCAGAAACGGACAATCCTGGTCGTCAAATCTTACCAGGCGAAGAGGATATGGACGGTTTCTACTACGCCGTGCTCATCAAACAAGCGTAATTTTTGACAACAAAGGCAGCCTCACGCTGCCTTTGTTACGAATAAAAGAGAACGAGTATGAAAATCATCATTCTTGGAGCAGGCCAAGTCGGTGGCACTCTGGCAGAGAATTTAGTTGGCGAAAATAACGATATCACTATCGTCGATAAAAGCAGTGAGCGGTTGCGTGAACTGCAAGATAAATACGATTTACGGGTGGTAACCGGACACGCCAGCCATCCGGATGTATTGCGTGAAGCGGGCGCACAAGATGCCGACATGCTCGTTGCCGTCACCAATACCGACGAAATCAATATGGCGGCATGTCAGGTCGCTTTTTCTCTTTTCAACACGCCTAACCGTGTTGCTCGTATTCGTTCACCGCAATATCTCGCCGAAAAAGAAGCCTTATTTCAATCCGGTGCGGTTCCTGTCGATCACTTAATTGCCCCTGAAGAACTGGTCACCCGCTATATTGGTCGTTTAATTCAATATCCGGGTGCGCTGCAAGTGGTGAGCTTTGCCGAAGAGAAAGTCAGCCTCGTGGCCGTAAAAGCTTACTATGGTGGACCTTTGGTGGGTAATGCTCTGTCGGCGCTGCGCGACCATATGCCACACATCGACACGCGTGTCGCGGCGATTTTTCGCCAAGGTCGTCCTATTCGCCCACAAGGCACTACCGTGATTGAAGCCGATGATGAAGTGTTCTTTGTCGCGGCAAGTAACCACATCCGCTCAATTATGAGTGAGCTACAACGTCTCGAAAAACCTTATCGCCGAATCATGATTGTGGGTGGCGGTAACATCGGGGCAAGCCTTGCAAGAAAGCTTGAGCAAACGTATAGCGTTAAGCTCATTGAACGTAGCTACCAGCGCGCCGAACAGCTCTCAGAAGAGCTGGAGAATACCATCGTTTTCTGTGGTGATGCCGCCGATCAAGAACTGCTGACGGAAGAAAACATTGAACAGGTTGATGTGTTTATCGCGCTAACCAATGAAGATGAAACCAACATCATGTCTGCGATGCTCGCCAAACGTATGGGCGCGAAAAAGGTGATGGTATTGATTCAACGTGGAGCTTACGTCGACTTGGTGCAAGGTGGCGTTATTGATGTGGCGATTTCGCCACAGCAAGCCACGATTTCTGCTTTGCTTACCCATGTTCGCCGTGCCGATATCGTCAATGTCTCGTCACTACGCCGAGGTGCAGCTGAAGCCATAGAAGCCGTCGCACATGGCGATGAGTCAACGTCGAAAGTCGTTGGTCGTGCTATTGGTACGATTAAGTTGCCTCCAGGTGCCACTATTGGCGCAATTGTTCGTGGCGACGAAGTATTAATCGCGCACGATAATGTGGTGATTGAGCAAAACGATCATGTAGTCATGTTCCTTGTGAACAAGAAATACGTGCCGGATGTAGAAGCTCTTTTCCAACCCAGTCCATTCTTTTTATAGGTCATTGGCGTCATGCTTAATCTGCGCCCCATATTATTTGTTCTCGGGTTAGTTCTATCCAAACTCGCGATGTTCATGTATGTGCCCGCTATCGTGGCATTCATCACGGGGACCGGAGGCTTCCTTTCCTTTGCTCAGGCTATCGTGATCACCCATGTTGCTGCCTTTGGCTGTTTAACCATGGGCCGAACGAAGAACTTTCGTCTGAATGTTCGCGACATGTTCTTGATTACGAGTTTAGTGTGGACCATCGCCAGTGTGTTTGCGGCCTTGCCGTTTGTGTTTATTAATCACATCAGCTTTACCGATGCTTACTTTGAAACCATGTCGGGGATCACCACGACAGGTTCTACGGTATTAAGCGGCTTAGATACCATGGCTCCGAGTATTTTATTATGGCGTTCTTTATTGCAATGGCTGGGCGGTGTCGGCTTTATCGTTATGGCCGTGGCCGTATTACCGATGCTCAATGTCGGTGGGATGAAACTGTTCCAAACTGAATCATCCGATTGGTCAGATAAAAGTAGCCCACGCGCCAAAACCGTGGCTAAGAATATTGTCACCGTGTACTTGGTGTTAACTATGCTGTGTATTATCTGCTATATGATCACCGGTATGACAGCATTTGAAGCGATCAACCACGCATTCACGACGCTTTCAACAGGTGGGTATTCGACCTCAGATGGCTCGATGAACCATTTCTCGAAAGGCACGCATTGGGTCGCTATTGTCTTTATGTTCTTGGGTGGCCTGCCCTTCTTGCTACTGGTGTCATCGGTCAATAAACGTCGCCCCATGGATATCATTCGAGATGCTCAGGTAAAAGGATTCTTCTGGCTATTCATTATTGCCAGCCTCACGATTGCCGTGTGGCTACACCTTAATAATCACTACGCATTTATCGATGCATTGCGTGTCTCCATGTTTAATATCATCTCTGTCGTTACCACAACTGGATTCGGCTTAGATGATTTCACGGCGTGGGGCGCACTGCCAAGTACACTATTTATCTTCTTAATGATGACGGGAGCGTGTTCTGGCTCTACCGCTGGCGGCATCAAAATCTTCCGCTTCCAAATCGCGATGGCTTTGCTTAAAAAGCAAATGATGAACCTCATTCACCCATCAGGGGTATTCATCCAACGCTACAACCAGCGGCCCGTGAATGAAGATATCGTACGCTCTGTGGTCGCTTTCGGTATTACTTTCATCATCACGATTATTGTCATCGCCGCAGCATTGTCTTCTATGGGGCTGGATCCGATCACCAGTATTTCTGGCTCCATCACCGCGGTTGCCAACGTTGGGCCTGGTATGGGAGACATCATTGGCCCAACGGGTAATTTTGCTCCATTACCGGATGCGGCGAAATGGGTATTAAGCTTTGGTATGCTAATGGGACGCTTAGAGATCCTGACCATTTTAGTGTTATTTTTCCCAGCATTCTGGCGTCGATAAGGATAGGTATGATGAAACAATTGTTTGTGGTGTGTCTGAGTTTATGGAGTGGCCTCACCGCTGCCGCGCAAATCGCGACGCTGCAAGATGGGCGTAAAGTGCAGCTCAATAATGACTTTACTTGGCAATATGTCGAAAAGCACTCGCAAAGTAAGACGGTGACGCCGCACACAACCCCAGCTCACCTTGCGTCGCCAGTGATTGTTCATACAATGGATCGCGCGGTGATTACCACCGATAACAGCAAACCGCTGTTACAGTTGAGCCGTTCAGACATTGATGTGGTTTTGGGGGCGGCGAACTACCAAGACGGAAGTCTAGTGATTCCAACCGCGATCACCAACCAAGGACAACAGTCCGCCATCGAGGTCACCATTCAATGGCAATTACTCAATAAGCAACACCACGTCGTTCGCTCCGGGACACAAGTTGTCTGGCAATCCATAAAACGTATGGGGTCGACTTACCTGAGACCATCAACATCTCATGCAGGCAAAACACTACGTATTGATGTTGCCGCGGATCAATATCACACCCTCGCAGCAAAAATTACCAATATTGAACTGCGCTAATTAAAGCGGAGTGACATACAGATAAATACCAAGAAAATGGCAAACGCACCCACCTAAAACAAAACCATGCCAGATGGCATGATTAAATGGGATGCGTTTGGCCACATAGAAAATAACCCCCAGCGAATACACCACGCCACCTAACGCCAGTAGAACAAGACCACGCATATCAACATGCAGCGCTAATTGATAAACCACAATCAATGACAACCAGCCCATGGTCAAATACGAATACAGAGAAAACCGTTTAAAACGATAGACGAAAGCTAACTTCATGATAATACCAAGCACGGCAATGGCCCAGATGATGCCCATGAGCCAAAACGCTAAAGGCGTGCGTAAACCAACTAAGAGAAATGGGGTATAGCTACCTGCGATCAGTAAATAAATCGCACAGTGATCAAACGTCTTTAACCAACGCTTGGACTTGGGATTGGCAATTGAGTGATAAAGAGTCGAGGCAAGAAATAACGCGATAATACTCGCCCCGTAGATAGAAAAACTCAAGAAAGTTAAAGCATCAGCATCCACTGCATGCGCTTTCAATAGCAACAGAACTAGGCCAACAATACCTAGCAGTAAACCGATGCCATGGCTCAACGCATTCGCCAGTTCTTCCTTTTGACTATAACTTTGTGACATAAGCTTCCCCACAGTGAATCCATCTCAATGATCAGCAGTATGTCATATTCAGCATACACTTGTAAGCTGAAATTAAATTCATGAGTCAACGATCGCACTTTCGCAATGCGCTAACCCCTCTGTTAGCCGCTCCGTCACTTCGGCTGGCGACAACCCAGCATGTAATTCTACATGGCGGAGGTAGTCACCTTGTGCAACCGCGCTTCCGAACAAGGTTAATTCGCCACGCTGACGACGATCGACATCGAACCACAACTGTACAGCATCGTGCTCGTGACAAATAAAGAGGGTTAGCTCTTTCAAGTAACCATGAAAAGGCCCATCAATCGGGACCCATTCAAACGTTTGCCCGAAGGGGAAAGATAACCCCTCACAAGCTTCACAACGTACTTGGCGTAGACGAAAGCCCTGTGACTCTAAATGCGAAAAAATCCTATCCATCAAAGGGTCAGGGCGTACGGTTAACGATTGATACTCAATTGTTTCCTTACCGCGCTCATCAATAATGGTACTCTCTAGCCAGAGCTTTGACTCATCAATGGTGACCGGTGTATTCCAAGGCACCGTAATATCCACAGAGAGATCCTGTCGCTGACCGCCCCCCAATCTAAATGAACTTATTTGTTCCCATTGCCAAAGTGAATACCAGCGTTGGTCACGTCTAGGAACGGTACTGTCTCGCTCTTCTCCTGGCATTGGTGAAAGAAAAACATCCGACCAATAGCAGCACTGTAGATTGACCTTAACACTTTCAATACGCTGTGAACTATTCCCGCCATATAGATGCACGGTCATTGTCTTGCTTTGCCCAGGGCATAAGACATGATCAGTGATCTCAGCATCCACTTTTGCTTCACCAATACCAAGATTGGACAATGTCTTTTTTAATAAGGACATCAGGGCCTCCTACGCGATGGATTTTCTCCATAGTAACGACAATCATTTGCTAAATTCAATCCGAACTGGCACAGAACTAACTCTTTAGTATAATTTTAATTGGTTAGATATCGACCTATTTAAAGCAAAGTGCTACTCTTTATGCTAGATATGATGCATATCTCACTCTAAGCAATTTTTTTTGGAACGGCATGCGCCAGTAGAGTAAATTTGATCGTATAACGATCACTTTTCTCATTATTGTTTAGGTCATTCTTCGGCAAGGGATCGTCTAAAACTTAGGCAACACAATGCGAGCAGCAAACGTCAGATTTTCTCAGCCAAACCGTAGTGCCTCACGTCGTAGAAACGGCTTTGCATATACACAAATGGCGAAGAAATCGACACCAAGATCAGCAACACCTGCAGAAAAAGCGATGTACACCAGTAATACCATCAACACAAAAACTGATAATATTGTTCAAGCAGCATAACGATTAAAAAGCGCAGTTCATCATCCTGCGCTTTTTTATTGCCTCACGATTGGTCATATGCGATGCAATTTGCTAGTTTAGAGATTAAACATTACAAAAGTTGTGGAAATAGCCAATGACCTGCCACCGTATTGAAGAGTTATTAGAATTACTAGAACCCGAATGGAACCAAGCATCCGATCAGAATTTAATCGAATTTCTCCTGACGTTAGCCAAAGAAGCTGGCTGGGATAAACCGCTTGACGAGTTAAGCGATGACGTGCTTATCTACCATTTAAAAATGCGTCATCAAGATAAAAGTGCGGCGATTCCTGGGCTACAGAAAGATTATGAAGACGACTTTAAAACCGCTATTTTACGGGCACGCGGTATTATCGAATAAGCCATCACCTGTCGTTTAGAGGGGCTAAACCGCTTGGCAGATAATATCCAAAACTCTGCAAGCAATATTACATTCACCTAGGTACAATGACTGAGTATTCATTGTATTTGGTGTACCTATGACTCAAGCCGCAACGTTTCATTTTAATTCGCTCACTCCCGATTGCATGTGGAATGCCTTAGCCAGTATCGGTATTCGCGCCGAGTCTGGCTTATTACCTCTCAACAGCTATGAAAATCGCGTTTATCAGTTTACTGATGAAGAGCGCCGCCGCTACGTCGTGAAATTCTATCGCCCACAACGTTGGTCGAATCAACAAATCCTCGAAGAACACCAATTCTCACAACAACTTGTCGAGCATGAAATTCCTTTAGCCGCGCCTTGTATCATCAATGGTGAGACCCTTCATCACTATGCAGGATTCCGATTTACGGTGTTTCCTAGCGTCGGTGGCCGACAATTTGAGGTTGATAATGAATCACAGTTGGAAGGTGTTGGTCGATTTTTAGGACGAATCCATCAAGTCGCGGGCAGTCATCTATTTCAGCATCGCCCCAATCTGGGACTGGAAGAATATGTCTATCAGCCTAGAAAGCAGCTTGAGAACGCGAATTTCATTCCCGATTACTTACAAAATACCTTTTTTAGCGATCTGGATGCGCTAATCCACGAACTCGATTCCCATTGGTCCGATGCATTTACACCAATACGTTTGCATGGTGATTGTCACCCAGGGAATATTCTGTGGCGTGATGGCCCGATGTTTGTCGATTTAGATGACGCAAGAAACGGCCCTGCAGTACAAGATTTATGGATGCTGCTTAGTGGTGAGCGTCACGAAAAAATTCTGCAACTTGATATTATTTTGGAAGGCTATCAAGAGTTTTGTGATTTCGATATGAATCAATTGAAACTAATTGAACCTTTGCGTGGTCTACGAATGGTCAATTACATGGCTTGGCTTGCAAAGCGTTGGGATGATCCTGCCTTTCCACTAGCATTTCCTTGGTTTAATGATGCTAAGTATTGGGAAAATCAAATCCTTGCTTTTAAAGAGCAAATTGCGGCATTATCAGAGCCATCACTATCCGTTATGCCACACTGGTAATATTGCTTGAACCACTACATGGAGTGAATAATGAAAAAACTGATTGCACTAGCTGCAACGCTACTATTGAGTTTATCGGCTCATGCTGCGCAATTTAAACAAGGGGTGAACTATAAGGTTTTAGACCAAACACACTCAAGCCAACCAAGTGTCGTCGAGTTTTTCTCTTTTTACTGTCCACACTGTAATGCCTTCGAGCCTATCGTGTCTAAATTGGATAGCCAGTTACCCGATGGCGTGCACCTCAATAAAAACCACGTGTCCTTCATGGGCGGCAATATGGGCTTTAACATGAGTAAAGCTTTCAATACGATGGTTGTACTGGGTGTCGAAGATAAAATGATTCCGGTCATGTTTGCCCAAATCCACCAGCGTCGTAAGCCACCAGAAGATGTCGCCGCATTGAAACAATTGTTTGTCAGCCAAGGGGTTGATGCAAAGAAATTTGATGATGCCTTTAATAGCTTTGCTGTAGATTCTATGGCCCGTCGTTCTGACCAAGACTTTGATGCAAAAGGTTTGAAAGGGGTGCCTTCAGTCGTTGTGAACAATAAATATCTCGTGAAGATTGGTAGCATTAAATCAGCGCAGCAGTTCTACGACCTCGTGAACTACTTACTGAAAAAATAATGGCACCGCTGCATACATAGTAAACATCAAAAAGGGAGCCTGTGGGCTCCCTTTTCTGTTTCTAAGCCTCTATCGATGGCAGGTTAGCGTTGATTAATCTGCTTTAACACATCATCTTTATCTTGCCATACTTGGCCTAGCCACTGCTGAAACTGACGCTTAAAACGCTTGTCATGAAAGTAATCACCCATCACATTTTCATCAACAGGCAGTAAACGGACACGTACCACAATACGTGTCATTTTGCCCATCAACATATCTTTAAACGGCCTATCACGATTTTCAGGATAAGCTAACGTGACATCGATGATTTTATCGAACTGCTCGCCCATTGCCGCAAGTGTATAGGCAATGCCTCCGGTTTTGGGCATTAATAAATGCTCATAGGAAGCACGCGACTTCTGGTGTTTTGGCGCAGTAAAACGCGTACCCTCAACGTAATTGACGACCGTTGTCGGGTGATATTGAAACTTCTCGCAAGAACGACGCGTCGTTGCTAAATCTTGCCCGCGTTTCTCGGGGTGCTTTAATAGATACGCGCGGCTATAACGACGCATGAATGGCATATCCAGTGCCCAGCATGCCATACCGATAAATGGTACATACAGAAGCTGTTGCTTTAAAAAGAACTTCGGCATAGGAATTCGATCTTTAAACACACTGCATAACACGACAATGTCTGTCCAGCTCAAGTGATTGCTGATGAGCAGATACCAACTGTCTTCGTTGAGATCCTCTAACCCTTCTACATCCCAGGTCACTCGGTTCGATAGGCTCAATATGGCGAGATTGACCGTCGCCCATAACCACATCGATTTATCTGCAGCGCGCGTTGCTAGCACTTTGAGTCGTGGTGTCGGTAACAATAGTTTCACCACCGCAACCATGAACATAAACAATGAGTTGACGGCAGTATTCACCATAACCAAAAAGATATTTATAAATAACAAAAGATAAGCCAGCATAACGTTACGATAACCGCACAAAAAAACAGCGGGGTATTATACTCGCTAAACCGATTTATGAAATATCTCTTTTCATGGTCAGACAACTAGCCTATGGACTGATCCGTCATTTGCTTTAACAACCTATCCATCGCGCGATAGCCCAACGCCTCAGCCAAATGAGCACGTTCAATATTTGCCACACCTTGCAAGTCCGCGATCGTCCGTGCCACCTTTATAATACGATGATACGCGCGAATCGATAACCCAAGACGATGTAAAGCCGCTTCCAAAAACTCGGCATCCGCTTTCTTTAATGGGCAATGTTGATCGATTTCGCGACTTTGCAGTAACGCGTTCACTTTGCCAGCTCGGGATAACATAATGGTTCTCGCCTGCGAAACCCGCTGTCGAACGGTTGCGGTACTCTCGCCTCGGTCGCCACCATGAGCCAACGTACCTTGGGGAAGCGCTGGGATTTCTATCGACATATCAAAACGGTCTAACAAGGGCCCAGACAAACGTCCTAAATAGCGCAGGACGACTTGCGGATTGGCTCCGACTTTCTCGCCTTCATAAAAGCCACTAGGACTAGGATTGAGCGCGCCTACGAGTTGAAACCGTGCAGGAAAACGAGTTTTCCCTTGCGCCCGAGAAATAATAATCTCACCCGACTCTAAAGGTTCGCGCAGAGAATCAAGCACCTTGCGCTCAAACTCTGGCATTTCATCTAAAAACAATAACCCGTTGTGAGCGAGAGAAATTTCTCCTGGCCGAGGAATGGAACCACCACCGACCAGAGCGGCCATCGAACTCGAATGGTGGGGAGAGCGAAATGGTCGCTGCTTCCAGTTATTCTGGTTAATATCTTGATGAGTCAGTGAAGCAACAGAAGCCGTTTCAATCGCTTCATCATCGCTCATTTCAGGTAATAGGTCACACAAGCGCGACGCCAGCATAGTCTTTCCTGTTCCAGGAGGACCAATAAACAATACGTTGTGATTCCCTGCGGCGGCAATTTCTAATGCCCGCTTACCTTGCTGCTGACCAATAATATCTTGTAGGTCACGACCTGATCTTGGTGGCGCGTCGACAATCGGAGCTTGGTAGAGAGACAAGCGGTCTTGGCCACATAACTGAGCACAGACTTCCAATAATGTTTGCGCCGATTTATGCTCAGCATCGCTCACCAATGCGGCCTGATCACCGTTTTGCTGTGGCACCACCAACGTGCGTTGCGCCCGTTTAACCGCGAGTGCTGCTGGTAGTACACCTTTAACGGCTCTTAATTCACCTGATAATGCCAACTCACCAATAAACTCATAGTCTTGTAATAGATTCTCAGGGATTTGCTCTGCCGCAGCAAGAATGCCAAGAGCAATAGGCAAGTCGAACCGCCCGCCTTCTTTGGGTAAGTCAGCGGGCGCTAAATTGACGGTAATACGCTTGGCCGGAAATTCAAACTCTGAATTTAAAATCGCACTGCGCACTCTATCACGCGACTCTTTCACCGTGGTTTCTGGCAATCCAACTAAGGTAAAGGCTGGCATACCATTACTGATATGCACTTCTACTGTCACCGCTGGCGCTTCCACTCCGACACTCGCTCGACTATGTATTATCGCTAACCCCATGATGATTTCCTTCAGTTGCAAGCATTCACCGCCAGCAGGGGCAATACTTTTTCGATTGTTCATAATGGTTATACAGGAAAATAAACGAAAGAAAGGATGAAAAAAGGATGAGTAACTACCAGTGAGTCGACAATTTGCAACCAACGCTCACGCTCGGAGTTTACCTCACTTCACCATGATGATTGATGTCATACCCATGCTCGACGCTCAAAAAATATTCAGCCAACAGATACATACTTATTCAATGAATGGTAATGGTTATACATAAAGTAAAACGCAAGGAAATATAAAAAAAGAATGAGGTTTTCCTTGTCAGCATGCCATTTTTTATGATAACA
>JBQGON010000113.1:0-12020 GCA_052087065.1 Vibrio sp.
AGTTTTGGACACTGAGTTAAATGAGTACAATCACTAACGAGGTGAACCATGACAAGCAAGAAGAAACGTATTATCCATTCTCCTGAATTTAAAGCCGAAACCCTGAAGTTGGCAGAGAAAGTGGGAGTCGCTACAGCTGCAAGACAGCTCTCGTTACATGAATCTCAGATCTATGGTTGGCGAAAAGCCACAAAGAAGAATTCTAATATTAGCCAACGAGAACAAGAATTGGCCGTTGAAATCGCTAAGCTAAAAAGGCAGTTGGCAGAACAAGCAGAAGAGCTAGAAATCGTAAAAAAGGCCGCCACCTACTTCGCGAAAAATCTAAAGTAAATTGCTATGAATTTATGCTCGAACACCTGCTGAGTTTCAGTATTTCCCGTATGGCTAAGGTGTTCAGAGTTTCTCGAAGTGGGTTTTATTATTGGGTTGAGAACCGCCACAAGGCGATTCAACGTGAGACAGAGCGCCAAAAGCTTGATACCAAGGTAAAAGAAGCCTTTGACGTTAGCAAAGAACGAGATGGCTCAAGACGTATTCAGAAAGAACTGGCAGAGAGCGGTGATAACCATAATGTTAAGACCATTGCCGCCAGTATGAGACGTCAGGATTTAGTAGCGAAAGCAGCACGCAAGTTTAAGTGTACAACGGACAGTAAGCATGAAATGCCCGTTGCTCCGAACTTGCTCGCTCAAGATTTTAACGCAACGGCTCCGAATCAAAAATGGGCAGGAGACATCACTTATGTAGCCACAAGCGAAGGCTGGCTGTACTTAGCTGTCATTATTGACCTTTATTCAAGGCAAGTAATTGGTTGGTCTATGGATACGAGAATGACGGCTTCACTGGTCTGTGATGCCTTATCGATGGCTTTATTCCGTCGAGGGTTCCCTGAGCAGGTTATAACTCATAGCGATCGAGGTAGTCAGTACTGCTCGAAAGACTATCGAGACCTCATAAGCACTTATAACTTAAAACAAAGTATGAGTAGAAAAGGGAACTGTTGGGATAACGCATGTGTTGAGAGCTTCTTCCATTCACTGAAAGTTGAAGCAATCCAATATGAGCCCATCATGACGAGAGAGCAGATACGCCAAACGATCTTCGAGTACATAGAGGTTGATTATAATCGAACGAGAAGGCACAGTGCTCTTGGGTACCTAAGCCCAATGAACTTTGAAAAGCAAAATGTCGCTTAGCTAAGTGTCCAGTCTGACTGGAGCAGATCAATCTAATGGCTGGCACACTTTGGGGCATAAACGTGCTAGCGATGCTCGTGCTGGTACTGTGATCGTGCTGGTACGTCTTACGTATCCTGACAAAGAGAAGCCAGAGTATGAGTTCTGGCTAAACTCTAGAAAATCAAATTAATCCCTTTCTTGGATTACTGCACCCAAAGTTACGGCGACCATCACCAAGTATCTTAGTCTCAGCCTTTGCCAAGTAAGCCAGCCTAACCGCTACTTCCCCTAAATCTTTCTGAAATCGTGCTGGTGGGTGATTACGGTTCAACGTATACATTGGATTCTCAGGGATATGAACTAACCCTTTAATTTCATCTGT
The DNA here is from genome assembly GCA_052087065.1 of Vibrio sp. Lineage (GTDB taxonomy): Bacteria > Pseudomonadota > Gammaproteobacteria > Enterobacterales > Vibrionaceae > Vibrio. The sequence goes on from JBQGON010000113.1 coordinate 1,564, forward strand.
CGTAAGCCCTAACGCACTAGCCCATGCGTTGTTAACCATACAAGCAAGAGTGCCCTCGTAATCCAACTGACCAAGCGTGTAATAAGATTCCTGATTGATCACCAATACCACATGGTAATGTTCATTGTGACTGGTGTTACGTTCCCTTACCCAAACGTAATTTAATGGGCAGTAATAGACTCGCTTTCCTTCCTTCGCTTTATTCATCTGATCTGTAGCGATCTGAGCATTTAATGAAGCTATAAATCGCTTAATCAAACCAACACCTATATTAACAAAACAGGTTGGTACATCACGTTCTAGTGGGTTATCAGAGTACCCCCCATTGTTAAGTATACGTAGATCAATTCGAGCGATTAGAACTCTAGGATGGTTCGCTAGGGCTCCCATAACTGTATCGTTGATACGGGTAAGGTAACGTGGGTTTAAAGGACCGTAGCTAAGTGGGATTTGAGCAAATTGAAACATGTTCATGAAAATCTCTCCTGTGTTGTTTGATTTCACATAGAAAGAGAATGATGCGTAACAATTTACATAAAACTGTTCTGTCGTAGCAGTGAGTGAATCTCTATTGCCTATAGCTAGAGATCTTAACTGACAACAACATGTACAGCATTCATCAGTAGTGTGGCTACTGAGTGTTGTACTGCTAGTCATGCTCTTATAAAGAGTGTTTGTTAAGTAGCTATATTACTAATCCACAAAGCGCACTGTTTCTTTCAAGGCTGTAGTACCGGACTCATGTAGATGGAGAGCCAAAGATTGGGCCTAGCTAGTGTGTTCTTAATCGTAGTCACTCTGAAGTTATGTTACTGCAATGCCATTATCGAAAAGTAATTAACTGGTCTTGGCTGATCGAATTGTATTGTTTCTTCACCACATATAATGAGGCTCTCTTTTATCGGTTCTTCTGTTAGAACAGAATCACTGAAGGGAATACCAATGACATAGTATCCCAGTATCCCATCAGTCATTGTTCTAGGAAGGATACTGTATCTCCAAGGCTGCTCAATAGGAGCACCAAAATGTTGCTCTATGAACTTATACGCTTCCGCAGCTTTAGCCCAAGAAATATAGGCGATAGCTAAAAGTAATGGGTTATTTTTCTTACCCTTATTGTTTACCTCTTCATCAAGGCTGACTTCATACCCTAGTGCTTCACTCGCCCAATGTGACTCTAGCTGACGCTGCTTATTTGAAGCTCGCTCAGCGATTTCAGAATACTTAAATACTTCAGGAAAAAAGTGTTCGCTTTCAATAAGTGCCCGAAAAATCAGATTGCTATCAAGTGGTATTGGCAAAGAATCCAATTCATTACCTATGGCGCTTAATTCCTGTCTGTGATTATTCAATAGATGGTTGGCTAAGTGATCTGTTTTCGTAGCTAAGTGCACAGGTGAGTAGTTAGAAAGAAACTGAGCTAACTTTGTATCGCTTGATTCTATTTGGGTGCTTTTAATGCCTGCATGATCAAAGCTCACGTTCATAGCTAGATTATAGGCACTCCTTTTTTTACTATTCTTAAGCCCATTGATGACATCGATTTCAAAATGATAGAGATCTTTTATGCTGTCGATTGCCCATAGGTGAGTGCATTGAACTCGTTGAGTAAAGGCTGGATGCCAAAGGTTCAAATAGTATTGGCTACAAATCTTTTTAGCCATTCCATTCATTACTGAGCCATTTATGACTAAATCTAGAAAGCCAAAATTATATAATTTTTTTTGATGGCTCCTTACTCGAACCGGGCTCATTCCTGCGAGTCTTCCAATTTTTTTTCTACTGAGTGTATCAACGTAGCCAAAGTCATTAGAGTGATGAATTAGCAATAGTAAAACTAATCTATTAGCGAGGTTAATTTTGCTTGGTAAATTTGTGCCCGATATGATTTGAGGTGCTAGTTTGCAGAATGGTGAGCTTTTATCGATGTTGTTAACTCTATCGATAGGCGGCGTTACTTTATAATGATAACTGTGACTACCCTTTGGTGTCTTCCTATCTCTCCTTACCAGAAGTTCTCCATGCTCAAGTTCCTCGATGGCTTTACTTAACGTGCTCTGGCTTAGCCCCAATGAAAGTCTTATTTCTTTAGTTGTGCTCTTTAGCTCAAAGGAGGAGGTGTTTGAGTATAGAAGCAGCTTAATCCAAACCATTTTAGCTTCAGGTGATAAGGCTGTGACGTTAGGAATATTATCAAGACTTAATAAGAAGTTCAGTATCAGTTTTAGGTTGTTCATTAGGTAAACCTATTAATATAAAGGGACTATGATAGGTATTAAATAGAGATCGAATACTACGTACTTCACATGGTATTTAAAGTAGTATTCAACAAATCTGATGATACTGTCACGTTAAAATTTCTTAAGTAAGTTAAGATGATGTGATATGAATAATTGAGGAATGAGTATGAATGGTAAAGATGACTTACAATCTTGGTTAACCAAATCTAAGACTCAAGAGCAGTGGGCTAAGGGATACTTGCTAAAAAAGGCCAAAGGGCTCTCTGGCGTATATGGGGTTGATGTTGCTAGATCGTGGTTAGAAGGAACGAGTGCGCAGGAGTTCCTTAAAGGTTTGAGTGTTAGTGATATATCTCATCGAGAGCTATTGAGAAGTGCTCGAAGTGCGTGGCGCACGAAAGTAGCAAGGAAGAAGATAAAACCAAAGTCTGTATCTATATCAAATGAGACCTACTCATTAGTAGAGATAATGTCAAGAAGTCGTAATTCATCAATAAAAAACGTGGTTGAGAATCTATTAAATAGGTCGGTAAATGACGTGCACATGATTCAACAAGCGGAATCGATTAAAGATAAGTTTGACAATATGAATCAAGAAATTGAGCGATTGGATAAACTTGTTGAAAAGTTAGAAACAAAACATGCAGAAGAAATCATTGTTAAAAATTCTGAGATTAACGAGCTACAGTTAGCAATAGAAAAAATGAAGAATGGGAATCAATCGTTAGATGCTGAAGAGCCGAAAGCTATCTATGTAAGCAAACATAGAAAGGCTGTCGGTCAGTTTTAATCAGTTTATTAAACTGTGATTGAAGCTTTAAAGCTAAAAGTTTCCACCAACAACTTTAATGGCTTTCCTACCCGTTAGTGAGCCAGTTCCTTGAGCTGCTGTTTCGATATGTTCACTCCACCAGTCCATCATAGGGCGGCGGCGTTCTAGGTAATCAGTTCGATTGTACGTAGCGCGTACTTCATTTTTATCGATATGAGCCAAAGCGGCTTCAATTAAGTCGGACTCAAAGCTTTGTTCATTAAGAGTTGTAGAAGCGAGGGCTCTTAGTCCATGAGCGTGAAGTTTTCCTGCATAACCCATACGTTTAAGTGCCATGTTTGCAGTTTGGCTATTCATCGCTTTCTTGGGATCACTAGCACTAGAGAACACGTAGACGGAGTGACCAGATAATGCCTGCATGATTGTTAGGATTGCCAACGTTTGGTCTGTTAGTGGTATTCTATGTTCTTTGCGCTTTTTCATTCTTTCAGCAGGGATAATCCAGAGATTGTTTTCAAAATCAATTTCGTCCCAACGTGTACCACTGGCTTCACTTGGTCGCGCTAAAGTATGTAGTTGCCATTCAATAAGGCAGCGTGTTTGGATTTTAATACTCGCTTGATTTAATGCGCTCATTAAGTCTGGAAGCTCAGCAGGTTCGATGGTAGCCATGTTCTTTTTGGATGGTGTATCGAAAGCTGCGCGAATTCCAGCAAGAGGGTTAGCGTGCACAAGGCCAGTGTTCACAGAAAAAACCATCACTTCATTGAGTCGTTGAGCGACTCTTTTTAGTGTTTCTAAGTTGCCTTTTATTTCTAGCGGGCGTAGTACTTTTATCACCATTGGTGCAGATATTTGGGATATCGGAGTTTTTCCCAAAGACGGGAAAAGGTGCAGCTCGAATGAGCGCCAAATATCATCAGCGTGATCCGGAGTGACTTTCTTCTTTTTCTTGTCAAACCAGCTCTCAGATACATTGCGTAATGTATGCACAGTGATGGCAATATTTTCTTCTTGTTTCTTTTGCCTATGTTCTTTGGGGTCGATCCCTTGGCTAATCAATTCACGATGTTCTGCTGCAATTTTTCTTACTATCGCAAGTGATAGATCCGGATAGTTGCCAAGAGTCATACGAACTCGTTTTAGTGAGACGGGGTGTTTATAGATCAGGCACCAGACTTTATTGGCGTTCTTCCTCACTCGTAGCTGTAAGCCGTTACCATCGTAAAGGTCGTAATCTTTATCTTTCGGTTTGGCTTGTTTTACTTCTGTTGCAGTTAGTTGTGTAACTCTTCTTGCCATAATCAACATCCCCATACAAAAATAGACACCCAAGAATGGCACCTTTTTGCTTTGGGTGTCTATCTGGGTGTTTATTATCTTGAGCTGTTACCGAACAAAAGTAAACCTCAGTGGATAGTGGTGGATTGTAAGTTGTTGATTTTAATAAGTTACAGGCACAAAAAAAGACGCCCTAGGACGTCTTTAAATGTTGAATTGGTGGAGCTGGCGGGAGTTGAACCCGCGTCCGAAAATCATTCATCTTTGGTACTACATGCTTAGTCGATCTTTAATTTCGCCATCCACCTGCGAACCGACACGCGAGCGAATGACTAACCTGAATTATATCTCGCGATTCATCCCTCAGGTGGGGGAATCCACGCCAGCTTGTTTTGGTTTGATCTTTTGAACTCCCCGTCCTACAAGCAGAGGCTAGGGCAAAAGAGCTCTCAGCAGGGTATTAAGCTGCTAGTGCGTAGTTTTCGTCGTTTGCGACTATTTTTTGCGGCTTTTTAACGAGGCCTACCGCAACCTCGGCATGCACCTTAGACTGCAAAATTCCCGTCGAATCCTGAATCAGCCCCAAGTGTTAGGATGATAGTAACAGATTTTTTGAGCCTGTCTACCTTCCATTATTCAAGTGGTTACTATTAACGCATTCCACTCTTCATAATTCTTGCTTTCTGGCGTTGCCAGTCTTGTTCTTTCACGGTTTCACGCTTATCGTGCAGCTTTTTACCGCGTGCTACGCCTACTTTGATCTTCGCCCATGAGCGAGACCAGTAGAGTGATAAGGCGATTAATGTCATGCCTTCACGGTTAACACGTCCAAACAAGTTATCAATCTCACGGCGTGATAGCAATAGCTTACGGACACGTGTTGGATTGGCGACAACGTGAGTAGAGGCTTGTTGCAGTGGAATGAGGTTCATTCCTGAGATATACGCCTCTCCGTCTCGCAGAAAGACATAACTTTCTGCAATATTCGCTTTGCCTTGACGAAGTGATTTCACTTCCCAGCCTTGCAGCTCTAGCCCCGCTTCGACTTCATCTTCGATGAAGTACTCGTGGCGAGCTCTTTTATTTAGCGCGATGGTATTGCTACCCGCTTTATCTTTTGATTTTTTCTTTACCATAGTGGGCGCATTATACGGATTAGTTAATGTGATGAAAATGCTTTTCTTACGAATCAAGCTTTGATGTAGCATACGGGCATGAGCGCGTAGAAACAAGCACTTGTATGATGCCAGACGTTAATTACGTCACAGCATGATTTGTTTATAGAGATGAGGGCGTGAGTAGCACTTTTCAAGTGTTGCTGAGAATGGGAGTTGGATACTTGAGCCGGAGCGGGTGAGACAGTACAATCTCTCTTTGCCGGAATATCATGAGGAGAGAAGATGAATCAAGTAAGTCGCTCTGCGTTAGTCTCGTTTAGTGCAGAGCAGATGTTTCATCTGGTCAATGATGTCGAACGTTATCCAGAATTTTTACCTGGATGCTCAGGTGCACGGGTGCTCGAGTCGACCGACAATACGATGGTCGGTGCTGTCGATATATCAAAAGCAGGAATAAAGAAGACCTTTACGACTCGCAACGATTTAAGCCATGAGAATACCATTCTTTTAGAATTGGTCGATGGGCCGTTTAAATCGCTAAAAGGAGGTTGGTACTTCACACCACTTGATGAGCACGCATGCAAAGTAGAACTGAGATTAGAGTTCGAGTTTTCCAGTAAGATGATTGAAATGGTATTTGGAAAAATTTTTAACGAACTGACCAATAATATGGTCGATGCATTTACCTTACGTGCGAAGCAGGTCTACCCATCATGAGTCAAGATAACCCGATGATACACGTGGAAGTGGTGTATGCGCTTCCTCATGAGCAACGTGTGATTAATGTGATGGCAAAGCAGGATATGACGGCAGAACAGATCATTGAGCAGTCGGGTGTGTTAGCAATGTACCCTGAGATTGACCTCGATAAGAATAGCATTGGGGTTTTCTCTCGCAATATTAAACGAGATTCTACCGTGCGAGATGGCGATCGCATCGAAATTTATCGGCCTTTACTGGCGGACCCAAAAGACATTCGTCGTAAACGTGCTGAACAAGCTAAGAAAAAACAATAATGCACTCGCCGCGAACTCTTTCTGCTTTGACCTGATGTGAGTTATCAAACAGACACAAAAAAGCTCGTTTATTAACGAGCTTTTTTTATGGCTTAGTTTGTCAGCGCTTAATTCATGCTTTCATAAAAGCTTTGGCTGACGTGATAGTCACCAGACGCGTTAACGAGTTTATCGTTCTCGTTAAATTTCAAAATTAAGTCTTTCTGTATGTTTTTCTCATGCCCATGGGTATGTGAATAGATGTAGTACCAAGTGTTTGGATAGCCATTCTCGACCAGCATCGGAGTGCCTAGAACATAGCGGACTTGGTCTTTGGACATACCAAACTTAAGTTGGTTGATGTCTTTTTGGTCAAGATAGTTTCCCTGATTAATATCTATTCTATATACCAAACGTTCAACAACGGAGCAGCCTGAGAGGACTGTTAGGGCTAAGGGGACGGCGATCAGCCACTTGGTTAACTGCATATTCAAATATTCTGTACTTATATAGTAATGGGCTCAAAAACTCGACTGATAATAAACAAGCTCAGAGCAGAAGTAAAAACATCATCTTCTTCCTGAACTTATTAAGACTACGAATTTTGAATTTGGTTGCAAACTTACGAGAAAAAATCACTTTTTAAACGTAGGGACATGCGATTCTCATTGATTCGTCCGCGCTTCGCAACTCATTTATGCCGCAATTAGTAGCTCTTTTGCATTTGCCAATGTGGTTGATGTAATTTCACTGCCACCGAGTAGGCGAGCCAATTCTTCAATTCGCTCTTCATGAGAGAGCTTAACCATCTGGGTTTCCGTCATCCCTGATTTGGTTTGTTTGGCGACAAACATTTGGTTGTGGCCGCAGCCAGCCACTTGCGGTAAGTGAGTGACACACAATACTTGTGTGGACTCTCCGAGTTTACGTAGCATTTTGCCCACCACCGCTGCGGTTGGACCGGAAATTCCCACATCCACTTCATCAAAGATGAGGCTCGGGGTGTCGACTTTCTGTGCGGTGATGACTTGAATCGCGAGTGACATGCGCGATAGCTCACCGCCTGAGGCCACTTTTGCAATTGGCTGGAGCGGTTGACCTGGGTTGGTAGAAACCAAGAATGTCACCGCATCGAAGCCAAGTGGTGAGGGGTGTTCTTGAGCATTGATTTCAATTTTGAATTGCGCTTTTTCCATGCTGAGTTCATGCATGCTTTGCGAGATGAGTTTATCAAGCTCTTTCGCGTAGCGGTTGCGCGATTTATGCAGTTTCTCTGCGATGGTTACCAAGCGCTGATACTTGTCTGCGACTTCTGCTTCGTATTCCGCCATTTTCTCATCCGAGCAATCAAGCCGCTCAATTTGTTGCAAAAGGTCTTGATGATGACGATATAGCTCATCAGGCTGAACTTGATGCTTGCGAGCTAATGACATGATTTTTGAGTAACGAGACTCAACATACGTCATTCGCTCTGGATCAACATCGATGCCATCTAAATAAGCGCGCAATTCATTGTTGGCTTCTTCAAGCTGGATCATCGCCTCTGCGATCATGTTTGGCAGACTCGCCAGTTTCTCATCCAATTCTACTAAATCAACCAGAGTGTTATTGGCGGTTTGCAGCATACCAATAGCATTGATTTCGTCGCCTTCATAAATAATATCAATGGCTTTTTGGCAGTTGATCGCCAGTTCTCCGCTGTTTGACAGGCGTTTGAATTCACTTTCGAGATCGGCAAATTCCTCTTCACCAATGGCGAGTTCATTGAGTTCTTTGATTTGATATTCCAGCAATTGGAGTTGTGCTTGATTGTGCTGACTGTTTTCTTGCAGTTGGCGTAATTGGTTGTTCGCTTGACGCCAGTTTTGATACGCAATCCGCGTTTTTTTCAACAGCTCAGAGTGGCCAGCATATTGATCAAGCATCGCCAGTTGGTGCTCATTTTTCATCAGCTGCTGATGGGCATGCTGACCGTGAATATTAATCAGGAGTTGTCCCAGTGATTTGAGCTGTGAAAGCGGGACAGGACTGCCGTTAATGAAGGCGCGTGAACGGCCTTCTTTGGTAATGGTGCGGCGTAATATACAGTCTTTATCATTGCCATCCATGAGGTCGTTGTCTTCCAACCAGCGGATTGCATTGAGGTTATTATCCAAAATGAAGGTGGCGCAGACTTCGGTTTTTTGTTCGCCTTGACGAACAATGCCCGCTTCAGAACGTCCACCTAAACAAAGACTTAATGCATCAATGGCAATGGATTTACCTGCGCCAGTTTCACCCGTAATGGTCGTCATGCCGGCGGCAAGATCGAGTTGAAGGGACTTAACTATAGCGAAATTATTGATACTTAAATTAGCCAGCATATTCCTGCACCTGTATAAACAAACAACACTGTATAGGTGAACAGTATATACTGTTCACCTATACAGTAAAGTTATACAGGCATTTTCTTTTTAAAAGACGATAAATTGTGATCGATCTCTAAAACAGTTTGCTAGACCATCCGAGTTTATTACGCAAAATGCGGTAATAGTTGTAGTCCTTAGGATGAATTAATTTAAGTGCATTAGGGCTTTGATAAATATGCACTTCATCGCCTGGGCTGACAGGAAGTGTCACTTGGCCATCACAACTGACTTCTTGATTTTGTATATTATCGGGGGATACCACTAACTTTATGCGTCGTTTGCTGTCTACTACTAGAGGGCGGCTGGATAAAGTATGTGGGAACATAGGAACTAAAGTAATTGCATCCAGTCCTGGAGATAAAATCGGACCACCACCGGATAATGAATAGGCGGTTGAGCCAGTTGGTGTGGAGACAATTAAGCCATCAGAGCGCTGTGAAAAAGCAAAATTATCATCGATGTAGACTTCAAACTCGGTCATACGAGCGACTTGTCCGGGATGAAGCACCGCTTCATTTAAAGCCGAGTTATGACTTTTTACTTGGCCGTGGCGATGTACTTCAGCTTGGAGCAGGAAACGTTGTTCTTCGATGTAGTTGCCTTCCAGCACTTGCGTTAAGCCTTCACAGACTTCGTCTGGTTTTAAATCGGTGAGAAAGCCAAGGTTACCGCGGTTGACGCCAATCACGGAGATGTCGAAGCGTGAGAGCACACGGGCGGCGCCTAGCATGTTGCCGTCACCACCGACGACGATAGCGAGATCCGCTTTTTGGCCCAATTCGAGTAATGAGGCAAATTGTGTGTCGGGGATGTTGGGTAAAATCTCAGCGAGACGTTCATCCACGTACACAGGATAGTTGAGTGAAGTCAGCCAGTGGTAAAGCTCGTTATGAGTTTGAATGGCGTGTGTGTCACGAGGTTTACCTATGATAGCGATCACTTCAAATGGTTTTTTCATATACTTTCCAACCGAATAGGGCTTGAATCAGAAATCTTCATCCCCATAATAAAGGCAAGTCATACTTTTATGCGAATTTTTGTGTCACGAAACAGACGAGAATTCGATTCCTAACCACATAGAGAGTGGAATTCTGGAGATATCATGAGCAACGAAGAAAACAAAATCCAAGAAGAAGAGCTACAACAAGAGACCAAAGTTGAAGATGTTGAAGCTGAAGCGGTTGGCACAGACGCCGATGTTGATTGGAATGAAACCGTCATCAATGAAGACGGTGATGTTCTGGACGATGATGGTCAAGAAACTAAAATTGCTCAGCTAGAAGCGGCGTTGCACGCGAGCCAAGAGCAAGTGAAAGAGCAGAAGGATGCGGTACTGCGTGCGAAAGCGGATGTAGAAAACATGCGTCGCCGCTCTGAGCAAGAAGTGGATAAAGCGCGTAAATATGCGTTGAGTCGTTTTGCTGAAGAGTTGCTACCGGTGATCGATAACCTTGAGCGCACCATGCAAGCGGCCGATGCTGAGAACGAAGCGGTCAAACCTCTGTTTGAAGGTGTTGAGCTTACGCATAAAACTTTCGTTGATACGATTGAAAAATTTGGATTAACCGCAATTAATCCAGAAGGTGAAGCATTTAATCCTGAAGTGCATCAGGCCATGTCTATTCAAGAAAGCCCCGATCATG
>JBQGON010000114.1:0-11886 GCA_052087065.1 Vibrio sp.
CGTCAACCAGCACTTGGCTAAGTTCTGGTCCTGCCAATCTAACTAAAAACGGCCAGATCCAACGCCTCTTGCGCTGCTTTCACGGCTTTCTTAGCGTTGGCTTCGGCATTAAACAGCTTGGTGGCGTGTTTGAGGGCGTTCAGCTCTTCGGCATCCGTCGTCACCTTAATACGCGCGGCCACACTGGCTTTGGTGAGCTTATCTTTGTCATTCATCGCATCCACCAGCTGCCCATCGTCACTGCCTTGCGCTTCCAGATAGTTTTCTAGCGCTTGCGTGGCGGCATCCTGTTTGGCTTGCAGCTCATCAATATTGGTCTGTTTATCTGCATAATAGCGGACCACAATCAGTGCTGGCGGGATCAGTTCTGCTTTGTACTTTTGTTTGTTGATAATCAGATCTGGCGTTTCTTTGAGTTTCTCACCTTTTTTCACTTTGAGCTCACGCAGCACATTGCCGGCTTGCCAGCCATCTTGCACCAGTACATACACATCGTCTTGCATCACATCCGCCCAGTAATCCATCAGGATCTGGAAAATATCGTATTTACTGAGCAAATCGCTATTGGCATAACCGTTTAACAGGGCATCGGAGAGTTCAAAAATCAGCGCTTTCGGGCGGTCACCTTTGGCGATTTCTTTCAGTGCCGCCTGTGTTATCCATTGCTTGAACGGCAACAAGCTGCGAGTGGCAAAGGCTTTAAATTCCGGATGCGCCAGAATGGTGGTTTTCACCTGACTTTCTGCCACGAGCGGCTGGCTGTAACCCTCACGCAGCGGCGCAAATAGGGTGTCACGGATGGTTGGCAATACGGTCCAATAATCGCGCAACGCATCGATATCTCGGTTTGGAATGCCCCCTTGCAGGTGCGCGGTTAAATCATGCAAATCTTCCGGTTCAGAAGAATCGATATAACGGGGAATATTGAGGTTATAATCGTTTTCAGCAATTTCCGCCATCGGTACTAAGCGGCTATAACGTTCAATTTCCAGTCCGTTATTAAATATTTCCACCACTTTGTAGATATCTTGGCTGCGTAGGCGGTTTTTATTGCCGTCTTTCATAAAGCCTTTGCTGGCATCAATCATAAAGATCGGACGCCCTTCCACTTGACCATCAGCCGTGGTGGCGGCTTTTCTGGCGTATTCTTTATCAATCACAATAATGCAGGCAGGAATGCCAGTGCCATAGAACAGGTTAGCCGGCAAACCAATAATACCTTTGATGTAACCTTGTTTAATGAGATTTTCACGAATATTGGCTTCTGCGTTGCCGCGAAACAATACGCCATGTGGCAGGATCACCGCACCTTTACCGGTGCTTTTCAAACTGGTCAAAATATGCAGTAGGAAAGTGTAGTCGCCATTTTTCTCTGGTGGAACCCCCCAAGTAAAACGACCATACACATCGTCGTTCGGGTTTAAGCCACTGGTCCAGTTTTTATTGGAAAACGGCGGGTTGGCCACGGCAAAATCAAAAGTTTTGAGTTTATTCGGTGCATCTTTCCAATGGGGTTCAGCTAAGGTATTACCTTTGAAAATATTAGCGGTTTCGCAGCTGTGCAAAATCACGTTCATTCGTGCTAACGCGCTGGTCGCATTATCCATTTCTTGTCCATAAAGCGACAGACCACGCTCGGACTGATCATTGACTTTCAGCAGCAACGAGCCGGAACCACAGGTTGGATCATACACAGTCGCGTCCTGCGGCGTCTCTTTTGCTATCCCCACAACACTGGCCAAAATGCGCGAGACTTCCGATGGTGTATAGAACTGACCTTTCGACTTACCGGATTCGGTCGCAAAGTGGCGCATTAAATATTCATACGCATCACCCAGCAAATCATCGCCATCGGCGCGGTTGTCGGCCAAATCTAGCCCTTCAAAGATACCGACCAGTTTACTCAAGCGGTCGATCATCTCTTTGCCTTTGCCGAGCTTGTCTTCATCGTTGAAGTCAGCGACATCAATCACGCCTTTCAGATCATTTTCTTCGGCAAGTAGGCGAATAATTTTATTGATGTCTTCCCCAATATTCGTATGACCTTTTAATTCAACCATGTCATCGAAGCTGGCACCTTTTGGTACAACGATCATCGGGTATTGATTATCTCTTGCTTTATCCGATACATACTTCATAAACAACATAGTCAGTACGTAATCTTTGTATTGGCTAGCATCCATACCGCCGCGCAATTCATCACAGCTTGCCCAAAGGGAGGAATACAGTTCGTTTTTCTTAATGGCCATTCTATTTAAACCTTAGGTTTTCACCTGATATGGATTGGAACGTTACAATTGTTCGGTATTTAAACCGGCGGCTTTGAGGCGTACCGTTAAGTTGCGCATTTTGCTAAATTCGGTGCCAAAGCTGCTTCTTAATCCAACCCCTTCACAAAATTCTTTTGCGGTCATGGTTTTGAGTTCATCTGCGTATTTGATCATTTGCAGATGAAGTTCTGCGACGTATTGATTACGCGGGGCTTGCGTCAATGCTTGCTTGATATTGTCGAATATTACTTGTTCAGTGGGGTGTTGAGGGCTCATTGCTCATGCTCACACAAATACGTTTAGCTAATTTTGCTAAATTATATAAATTGGCGTATGACTACAAGGAAATTCATCATAAAGTGATTGAACTGTTGAGGGTTTATTCTCGAAAACAATTATTACTTTTTTAGTCCTTTTACAGCCGACCGAGTGTTAGAAGCAGCAGCCGAAATCTTAGCGACTCGCTCTTATAAACAAACCGATTCCTTTTGTTATCCTACAATAACCAAAGCATTTACTGCCTGTAAGCTGTAAGCCTATTGTAGACCTCAGCTAATTAGTTACATCCATAGACACTTTTCATACCAATCAACACTAACCTAACCCGACTTCTACATCGCTATTAATGGTCGAAGAACACGCCAGCACATAACCTTGCGCAATTTCTTCTTCGCTCAAGGTTTCTTGGCTAAGCGACGATACCTCACCGTGCTGCACTCGGCACTTACAAGAGCCGCAAATCCCACTACGGCACGCCGTCACTATTGGTAAGCCTGCCTCTTCGAGTACATCGGCGAGCAGTTGGCCGGGTTGCGCATTGATGGTTTGCGCATAGTCAGGCACCGTAACCTGCACGGTTGATGAGGCGTGCTCGGCCTTAGCGTGACTGTGACTGGTGGGCATAAAACTTTCTTGATAGACGTTAGCCATATCGCAGCCAAGCGCTTGCAAGTAGGTTGCTACATCTTGCATAAATTGGCTTGGCCCGCACAAATATACGCTTCGTTGCCATAAATTTGGCACCAATGCTTGGAGCAGCGACTCGCGCAAACGCCCTTGGGTATGCTGAGTACCATCCCGATTTTTCAGTAACAGTTGCAGATGAAAATTATCATAAACCGCATCAAGCATTTCTAACTGCTCATAATAAATAGTCGCTTCCGGGCTACGTGCACTATGCAGAAAGACAATATCGGCCGGCCTATCAGCGGGTGTGGCTTGGTTTAACCAATGCTGCGCCATAGCAAATACTGGGGTAATCCCACAACCTGCGCTGATCAATAACACCTGCGCTTGCCCCTTGTGATACGTTGGTGGGCTGTCAATACAGTTGAAGCTCCCTGTCGGCGGCAAAACCTGCACTGTATCGTCGACTTGCAGTGTATCAATTATGTAATTAGACACTTTCCCGCCAGACACGCGTTTAATGGTCAGTTGCAGATAGGGTTCATGAGACGGTGAACTGATCGAATAAGCGCGGTATTCCATGTGGCCATCGATAGAGACGCCCAGGGTTACAAACTGGCCGGGTTTATATTGAAATTGTCGGGGTTCGGTGCAATCCGCCAATTTAATACTAACGGTATCATAGGTTTCATAGTATTTATCAATGCAGCGCAGCATAACTGGCTGCTGACCATGCCATTCAAAAAACATAGGCTTTCCTCATTTACATCTCTAATGATGTGATAAGCGTGCCTTCAGTAAAGAAGGCACCGCTTAGCATGGGCTTAGGCAGCCAGAATGGTTTTTAGATCGTCGTGCACATTACTAATACTGCGCATATCAAATTTTTCTTGCATGATGGCAATCAGATTCGGAGTTAAAAAGGCAGGCGCTGTCGGGCCGGTGTAAATACCTTTGACGCCTAAGGCAAACAGCGTCAACAAAATTACAATCGCTTTTTGCTCGAACCAAGAAAGCACTAATGTCAGCGGCAGTTCATTAATATCACAATCAAACTCTTTCGCTAACGCGAGCGCGAGTTGAATAGCCGAATAAGCATCATTGCATTGCCCAACATCCAAAAGACGAGGAATACCATTAATGTCCCCAAAGCTATTTTTATTAAACCGATACTTGCCACACGCCAAAGTAAGGATCAGCGTATCCTCTGGCGCTTGCGCCGTAAAATCGGTGTAGTAACTGCGCTCAGATTTATCACCATCACACCCACCGACAAGGAAAAAGTGGCGGATATTCCCTTGTTTCACTTGATCGATCACCGCCGGCGCGGCACTCATTAACGCATTGCGCCCAAAGCCCACGGTAATATGGTGTTCTATTTCATCGTATTGAAAACCGACTTGTTGCTGGGCGCAGGCAATCACCGCACTAAAATCGTCCCCTTCTATGTGCTGCACTCCGGGCCACCCTACAATACTGCGCGTAAACAAACGATCCGCGTATTGACCGACATTCGGGTTTAGCAAGCAGTTCGATGTCATCACAATCGCACCGGGAAAGTTGGCAAATTCTTTTTGTTGGTTTTGCCAAGCGCTGCCGTAATTTCCGACTAGATGTTGATATTTATTGAGCTGTGGATAACCGTGAGCTGGCAGCATTTCACCATTGGTGTATACGTTAATGCCTGTTCCTTCGGTTTGTTGCAAAATTTTCTCGAGATCATGTAAATCATGTCCTGAAACTAAAATGCACTGACCTTTAACTGGTTTCACATTCACAGATGTTGGTTCAGGGTGACCAAAGGTATCGGTTTCTCCCGCATCGAGCATTTCCATCACGGTGTAGTTCATCAAGCCGATTTGCATCGAGCAGTCTAATAGCGCGTTGAGATCATCTGGATTGGTACCAAGCCATGCCATAATCTTATGATATTGCGAATAAATGTCGCGGTTGGTTTGCCCCAATACGCGCGCATGCTCCATGTACGCCGCCGCGCCTTTTAAGCCGTACAGACACAATAAGCGCAGGCCGATTACATCTTCGTTAACATACTCTTTGCCGCGATTTACCGCCGCCTGTGGGGCAAATGCAAGAATTTCTTCGGCCGTTTTAGGTAATTCAAAAAGAGCAACGTCTGGAAGGGGATCTAACGGTGTATTAGCAAGCGTTGCCGCTGTCATCACCTGATTTTTTAAGCGGTCTTTATACACGGCAGCTTGCGAAGCAAGGTCTAGAATACGCTCTGGGTCGAAGTTAACATTGGTTAATGTGGCAAAAAATGCTTTCGGCGCCCATCGATTCACTTCATCATCAAAGAAATCAAAGTGGTCAGCTTGGCTTGCCCAGAATGAAACGCCCTGTAGGGTATACACCAATACATCTTGTAAATCAGAAACTTCAGAAGTTTTACCACACATACCTTGCGCAAAAGAGCACCCTTTAATTTTTGGGGTTTGGATCGTTTGTTCACATTGAATACAGAACATATTGGCTTCTCCAGTGATTGTGTTCATCGTATGATGTTAATCAGTAAAAGCAGAATACATGCCAACATTTAACTAATTGAATTTAAAGCATTTAAAATAATAACACTATAGTGAACGATGTCCTAATAACATCACTCATGATGTCATTAAGACACGTTAAAGAGTGTCAGATGGTTTTAATCCCTAATTTTTTCCCCATACGGTACAAGTTACCGCGGTCCATTTGTAAAAATAGCGCCGCTTT
This sequence comes from Vibrio sp., assembly GCA_052087065.1. Lineage (GTDB taxonomy): Bacteria > Pseudomonadota > Gammaproteobacteria > Enterobacterales > Vibrionaceae > Vibrio. The sequence goes on from JBQGON010000114.1 coordinate 5,907, forward strand.
TGCCCAAACGCCCCCTGTTTTCGCTAACGCATGCTCAATCAACTCCCGTTGATAGCACTCCACCAGCTCGCGTAGCGGTTGGCTTTCGTCTGGCAAATAACGTGATGTCTTTTTCACATCATCCATCACGAGCGACGCATCAAAATGGCTCAGCATAATGGTATGCTCACCTTGACGAATCGCGCGCAACGCGGCTCGGGTTAAGGTATGCTCAAGCTCACGAACATTACCATACCAAGGTAAACATTCAATTTGATGTAATACCTTAGGATGCACATGTAGATTGGGCGCATTAAACTGCTGGCGCACTTTTTCTAATAAATAGCCGGTTAATACGGGAATGTCGCCCTCACGTTCGCGTAACGGTGGCACTTGAATGGGGAATACGTTTAAGCGATGGAAAAGATCCACGCGAAATCGCCCCGCTGCAACTTCATGTTCCAACTGACGGTTGGTGGCCGCAATAATGCGCACGTTGACGAGTAGATGCTGATCGCTCCCCACCCGTTGCAGCTCGCCTTGCTGGATCACACGCAGCAATTTGGCTTGTAACATGAGTGGCAGTTCGCCGACTTCATCAAGAAAAATCGTGCCGCCATCGGCCAGTTCAAATTTGCCTGCTCGTTGGCCGTTCGCGCCGGTAAATGCTCCTTTGACATGCCCAAATAATTCACTTTCGGCAAGGCCCTCTGGCAGCGCGGCACAGTTGACATAAATCATGGGCTTATCACAACGATGGGATTGCGCATGCACGGCGTGAGTGACCAACTCTTTGCCGGTGCCGGTTTCGCCAGTGATTAATACCGAAAAATCAGACTGAGCAACCGTGGCAATATTATTACGCAGTTGCTGCATTTCAGGGCTGACGCCTACCATGTCACCATGCTGAGAACGTGCTTGCTGGATCAGCGTTTGGGTCACGCTTTGTTGTTGCTGATTTTGGACTTTGAGCGCTTTTAATTGAGAAATATTGCGTAGCATGGCTGCGGTGAGCGCAGCGAAGGTTTCAATCTCCATGGGATCAATCTCATCAAACGCGCCCACCGCTAACGCATCGATGGTTAATGCGCCGACCAGTTGCTCTTCCACATACAAACTCACCCCCATACAATCATGCACATCAATGCAATGCTCCGCACTTAACAGCGCGCCATCAAACGGATCGGGCAAGGGACAATCGGCAGCAAAGCGGACCGGTTTGCGACTCGCCATGATGGCCTCAAGCCGTGGATGATTTTTCGGGAAATAGCGCCGCCCTAACACCGAAGTGGATAAGCCTTTCAGCGCCACAGGCGTAAGAAACCCCGCTTCATCAAAAATAAACAAGCAACTGGCATCACAAGGAAACACCTCAGCGACGCCATCAATAAGGTACTGATATTGCTCATCATGAGAACGATTCGAACTTAAATTTAATGCAATATTGAGCAAGATTTGGTTAACGCTCGTGGTCATACATGCTTCCTTACCAAGGCCCCTAGATGGGCTCATGCTAACAATTTGATGTCTTATACACATCGAAAGTTTTCGAGCATGAACCGTTTTATTGATAACGATCAACGCTGCTATGATTTGGTAAGGGACAAAGGCTTGCACGGTGATGTTGAGGTTGGTGACGATCAATCATCACGATGGCACCGCGGCGTCATTTCTTTGCAGTCGCCGTAACGCATCACAAACGGCAACCGTTACTGCTTGGTTAAACGATAATAAAGTAAAAATAGAAAAGGACTCGTGTGATTCACTCGCAAAATGTGGGGGATTCATGACGCCATTGCCTGCTCAACCCAATCACAATTTACCCCTTTTAAGCATTAGTGCATCCTTGCGCAGTTAGCTATAATGGCGGACATATAAGCAAAAAACGTATAATTAGTTAGCGGATAGAGCAACTGAATGGCACATATCAATATTTCCTCAGTCTGTGTACCCTGTCTGAACACGGTGATGTCTCTACTCAATCGGGAGGAAGTTAACCATGCTTGGTTTGCCTAAGTTATTTATTTTCATGTGTTTATTTTTAAGCCTCCCTGCCAATGCTGGCTTGCAACACGTCAGCATTGTGTATACCGGTTATCTACCCCACCTACATGCCTCATCGGGCAGTTATGCTCAGCTCAGTACGTTACTCAAGCAACAACGTCAGCATCACTCCACGTTATTTCTATTCGGTGGGGCGAGTCTGGCGCCCAGTTTAATGTCTTCGCTCGATCGAGGCGCTCATATCATCGACATTCTCAATAACTTGCAACCCGATGCAATGGCGATTTCAGGAAGAGAATTAATCTACTCGATTGACGAACTGTCTTTACGTGCGCATGAAGCGGCCTTCCCTATGATTTTAAGTAATGCCACCGATACCTTGACCGGAAATCATCTCGATGGCGTCGATGCGCGGTTAATCATCAATAAGCAAGGAATAAAAATTGGGATTCTAGCGGCGATCGATTATCACAGTGTCATTGGTTATAAGCTGTCTCGCTTACACATCGATGACTCGATAGCCTATATTACTATGCAAGCGAAAAGGCTTCGCCAACAAGGCGCCGATTTTATTATCCTCATGGCATCCAACGGTGTGCAATATACTCAAGCACTTTTAAACCAATCCGTGATCAATTTAGCGTTGCTGTCTGATCCGTATCTCAATGAGCCATCCACCACAGCCATGGTTTATGCTAAGAAAAACCATGAGATATATCTAAAGAAGCACGGTAGTGCAGCGGTAATTACGCTCAGTTGGCCAACTGACACGCACACTATCACGCACTTAAAAACACAATTTATTTCTCTATCAAGCTTACCTGAAGAACCCAAAATCAAGCAGTATACCGATACCTATACTCAGCGTTTTTCCGCCTTATTTGAGCATAAGATTACGGTACTCACCGCTCCAATCAACCTTCATTACTCTGTATTGAGAACCACTGAAAATGCTTTTGGTAATCTAGTGGCTGATGCCATGCGCAGCGAAAGCAATGCCGATATCGCCATCATTAATAGTGGTGCCATCCGTAGTGACTCGTATTTTCCAACTGGACATGCCTTAACGGATGGGGATGTGATGGCCGCCCTGCCTTTTCGTGATAAAATTAAAGTGTTAAAAGTGACTGGACAGCAAATCAAAGACAGCTTAGAAGCCGGTGTGAGTATCATTTCACAGTCGTCAGGTCGCTTCCCTCAAGTATCCGGTATGCATTTTCATGTGAACCTTTCGAAACCCGCGGGCGAGCGGGTCGAAGATTTAATGATTGGTACTCATGCGATTGAAAAAAACAAACATTATACCCTTGCGACTACCACCTTTTTATACAACGGTGGGGATGGATATAGCCCGCTCATAGGTTCTTTGGAAATAGGATTTAGTCAGCAAGTTACCCCGCTTATCTCCGATATTGTTATCAGCCACTTAACCAGTAAACCAACATTATCAGTTAAACGTGATCAGCGGATTGTGCTTACACACGGTGATCATCATGATTAGCAAGTTCATTTCAAAAGTGAATCTCAACACGCCACCCACAAACTATTCCTTAGCCAGTATTATCAATATTGGCATAGTGATGTTCATCTGTTCTATGCTGATTTTAGCGCTAACGACCTATGCGAAATTAAAAACGTTCGAACAAACCATTAGCGCTATCCGTGATCAATCTCTACCCAGTATTATCGTTGCGAGTAATCTATATGCACATATGAATTTACTGCAAAACATGACTGATCGACTGACGATGTCAAACTCAAATGCCATGCGACGTATTGCTCTTAAAGGAATTAAAGATCAAATGCTATTTTCCTATGAGAATGAACTCTCCAAGGATAAAAATTCTTATCATCGTTCTAAGCTCACCTTATTTCAGAAAAAAATAGATAAACTCGACGGATTAGTCATTAAAAAACTCGAGATAAAAACGCAGCTTACCGAGAAGCAAGGCCAACTGTATAAGCTGCATGACGTGGTGAATCTATCACTTAATCGTTTTCAAAAAAAATCAAATATTAGACGAATTCAAATGGCATTTGCGAATATTCTTCTTTTGACAGGCCAAGCGCTTACCCTAGAAAAATTGTACTCAATTCAGCAACAAAGTCAGCAATTAGAGACCCAATTATCTGATTTAAATAGGCTTATTGAGAATCAACCGCCAGCCGTTCAACGCCTATTTAAACCGGCATATCAAAATCTAAAATCGATTGTAATATTAGAAAAAACCGGTGTATTAGCATTGCGTATCGAACAATTGAAGTTAAGGGGGCAAATTCGTGGACTCGGCAATTTCATTAGCAATCTCATCACCAATTACTCACGCCTGATGGAATTTCAATCCTACCAATTGAATCAAAAGATATTGGGAAATGTGTCGAAAAACGCCTCTCGTGTAAAACAGCTTCTCACACAAGCAAGCCTGATCTTTATCGGTGTATTTATTGCTTATATCCTGTTTGCCTTTTTCATTCATCACTTCCTAATTAAACGTCTAAAAAAACTGAATGATGAAGTCTATTTAAGAAGAAAAGACAAAACTCAAGAAATTACGATATCAGGCCAAGATGAAATCACCCAATTAGCCAAAAGCTTTTTAAAATATGCGAAGGCCATAGAACAGCAAAAGGCTACGCTACGCAGCATGACCAAACTTGATCAGCTCACGGGTATCGCTAATCGCCGAGCATTTGATGTTTACTACACACAAATGGCTAATTTATGCCAAAGGCAACAACAACCTTTAGCAATCATATTGCTAGATGTCGACTACTTTAAAGCATTTAACGATAATTATGGCCATGTTGAAGGAGATCGTTGCTTACAACAACTCGCGGCTATTTTGCAAAATCAAGTACCGAGAAAATCCGATCTTGTCGCTCGTTACGGCGGAGAAGAGTTTGTTATACTTTTACCCAACACACCGGAAGAAGGCGTTTGGGTGGTCGCTGATAATATTTTAAATGCGTTAGCTTATCGTCGTATTCCTCATAATTTCAGCCAGATAAAAGATCATGTTACCGTTAGTATCGGTATTGCTATCAGCCATCAAGACGGGGAAAATTTGATTCCGCCAACCATCAACGAAGCCGATCAAGCCTTATATCAAGCCAAAGGGGCTGGCCGAAACTGCTGGAAGCGGTATACCGATAAAATCTAACACAATGACTTGGCATTTTTTCGCTGACTACTGGCTGACTACTGTATGTGGCCAGCGGATCAATATAGTCACCAACGATAAAAATATGAAGTGGACATGCATTTTTTTGACACTAATATCATTCTTTGCTCATTTTCGCTAATCACTACCTTAAATCATTGATAATAAATAATATAATTATGTCTACTCTTTCACTATAACGACAGCCAGATAAAATCACACCTGCGTAAAAAACGGACTTTCTCAAAATTATTCGACCGTTCGTTACAACGATAGATAATAAAAAATACTCAATAAAATTCATATAGTTAAAAATATCGAATATAAGGGAAAGAAAAACGACTCACGTTCTTTCTCCTACTTTGTGATAATGAGCGCTTTTCGTTTATTTGATAACTTCAAAAACAGCACCTAAACTCTATCTAATCCATCTTTCGATCAATATTCGTTAATAAACGAGGACGATATGAGAACACAGTCTATCCGCTTAAAAATGATGTTTCCCATTATTTTACTTGCTGCACTTTTGATCGCTATTTTTATATTTATGCAAATTCTCATCAAGTATGAAAATGATGCCATGAAGACTCAAACTCATTCATATTTTGAAGCAGTGTCTGTTGTGTTAAATGCGGATCGAGACATTTATCAGGCGCGTCTTGCCCAATCAGAACTACTTACGGACTATGGCGACAAAGCCGAACAAAAAAAAGCGTTTGAAGAAAATGCTCAACAAGTTTATGACCGTTTCATTAAATATCGAAACTACCTCAACAATGAACCCCAGGGCGGGATCGCACTTTGTTAATAGATATGATCTAATAGCTTCAAACCCT
>JBQGON010000115.1:0-11883 GCA_052087065.1 Vibrio sp.
CCATGCCTTCTATGTGACCTTTGAGATGTACTCTGCCTAAGAGTAACTCATCTCTTAACCCTGCCGCTTGTTAGGCATCGTTATAAGAGTTTCGCCAATGAAAAAAAACGCTATAGAAAAACTGTTTAGACACGAACGTGTCTTCAAGTCTGTGGCACTTTTGCTATTGAGTTTAATCGGAATACTGTTTGGTTACTATGGTTATGCCAGCTACCAAGATTATGTTGCCCCAAAACACGTTTATGGCAAATGGATTGAGATTGGAGTCCCAGATTACGACACCGACGTACTTACCTTATCGGCACGAGGTGTGTATCTAAATAATCACTTGATTAGTACAACTTTTAAATTTGACGGCTCAGTCGTGACTATTACCACCGGTGACGGAGTATCACGATACGAACTGACCACCATGAACGACATCCCAAAACTCGAACGGATCACACCAGAAAACTCCAATCAAACCTTAGTGAAAGAAGAGTTTGCCTCTCAGTTTAAAGCTCCCGATAGAAATGCCACTCCAAGTACAAAACGGCAAAATGTATCGGGATACTTTGGGCGTCAGGACGACTAATCGACGATCAGCCCGTTAATACACGATCTTCCGGGTACTTGAGCAGGGTCGGTTGCGCACGGGCAAGCATATACGCTAACGTGAGAGGTCCGATACGACCGACGATCATCACCGTGATCAAAATCATCTTACCGAACTCTGAAAGGTGCGCGGTTAAACCAACCGATAAGCCGACCGTACCAAATGCAGAAATCGTTTCGAACACAACCTGCTCAAAGGAGGCTTGCTCCGTGATCATCAATAGAAACATGGACATCATCAATATGCTGCCACTGACGATAATGATTGCGAGCGCTTTAGTTACCGTTGGCCAACTGATCGAACGTTTAAACAATACAATACTGGAACGTTGTCTCAAAAAACACCATGTCGCGAGTAACGCCACAATGAAGGTCGAAACTTTAATCCCGCCCCCTGTCGATGTCGCTCCGGCACCAATGAGCATTAAAAACATCATGATCAATAACGCAGCATGACTAAACTGACTGATATCAACGCTATTAAACCCCGCGGTCCGGGCACTGGCAGATTGAAAGAAAGCCGCTAACCACTGTGTGGTTGGGGTTAAGGAACCCAGAGTTGCGGCATTGTTGTGTTCCAACAACCAAAACATCACGGTACCAAAGGCCAACAGAATTGGCGTTGCCATTAACATGATCTTACTTTGCAAATGCAAACGGGGCCATCCTTGCCAACCGTGAGACCACACATCGCCAATGACAGTAAAGCCTAGGCCACCGAGAATAAATAATGCCGACAAAGTCAAGATGACTAGAGGGTCACCGACATAATCGGTCAAGCTATTAGAGAAGAGTGAAAACCCAGCATTGTTAAAGGCAGAAACGGCATGAAATAGAGCAAAAAACAAACCATCACTCCAACCTTTTTCTGGTACCCAACGAAACGCTAAAACCACCCAACCGATACATTCAGCAACCAACGCAAAGACAATAATTTTTTTCACGAGTGAACGTAGATTCACATCGTTATTTTGCCCCAAGGCTTCTTTCGCCAATGCCTGCTGTTGTAAGCTTAAACGTACGCCAAATAAATACAAAAGCACCGCAGATAGCGTCATCTGACCTAAACCGCCAATCTGCATTAGCACCAACAACAACGATTGCCCAGCCCGCGTAAAATGTGTTCCGGTATCCACCACGCCTAACCCAGTAACACTGATCGCCGAGGTGGCGGTAAACAAGGCATCTAATAAACTCAAACCACTTTTTGAAAATACAGGCAGCATCAATAACAGAGCCGCGGGAAGCAAGACGGCGATAAAGCTGATAAAAATAATGCGTGGTTCATTACTATGCTTCTTGCGAGTTTTCTTGCCTCTCAGTTGCGAATAGGAAATAAATAAGCCTTGTCGCGGACGCTTTAACTTCATAGGGCTTTTAATCTCTTCATTAGTACGTCTTTACTACCAACAACCACAAGCATGTCACCAATTTCTAGAGAGATATCTAAACTGGGAGACGGTTTTAAATCGGGGCCTCGACGAAACGCCAAAACCGAGACACTTTCTTCACCAATAAAAGGCAGCTCATCAATGGTGTGTCCTAACCATTTACCGCCAATGACCACTTCAGTCATTGCCCACCCACTGCCGAGCTCATGAAATTCGACCACTCGCTGGTCCAGCATTTTTCTCGCCACACGTATGCCCATATCTCTTTCCGGCATAATGATGTGGTCTGCTCCGATTTTTTGCAGAATTTTCACGTGCGAACGATCGTTCGCTTTAACCCATACAGATTTTGCGCCATGCTCCTTAATAACCAACGTGGCAAGCATTGAAGCATTGACGTTTTCGCCAATCGAGACCATCACCATGTCATAGTCATTCAACTTCAATTCGGCAACGGTTTCTTCATGAGTACAATTGGCGATGATCGCTTGGGTCGCTATATGGGAGGCTTCTTGTACTTTTTCTTCGTCGACATCGACCGCTAATACTTGCGCGCCAGAATCGACCAGTTCTTGACACACTGACAAGCCAAAACGCCCTAACCCAACTACCGCAAACTGTTTATCTTCTGTTTTCATTGATTACCTACATACCTATACGGAATGAATCTTCATTACTCTATCAGCCCTCCTATTAAGCAACACTCCGAGCACATTGTCTATCTCATCGATAACTGAGTCGCTAAGAGTTTTAATCTGTATCGCAATTGCGCGGCTAGGCAGGCGTTAATCAGTAGAGAACTCCCCATAATTCTGATAGCTTGGCAGACAATTCAAAAAAATAATTGATGAGTAGTATGAACGACTTTCTTCAAATGGTGAAAACATCACCATATTTTAAAAATTTAGACAACAGCGTCATATTTATTACGATAGCAAGCTTAGTTGCGTGGGGACTTTGGCGATTTATCTATGCTCGCCTCGTGAGCATCTCTGAAAAAACCAGCACCTATTGGGATGATTTAGCCTTACGGGCACTGAAAACGCCAATTAGTACGCTTATCTGGTGTTGGCCTGCGACGATCTCTATCGGTATGATCCTTGAAGAACATGATGATTCTCACTTTGACTGGATCCCGACACTTAAGCCGTTGATGTTAATTGCCATTGTCATTTGGGTGCTCGTGCGTTTAGTGACAGAAATCGAACATCAATGCCTACAAAATCGTCGATACGATGAAACGACCGTGCAGGCGGTCGCCAAAGTCGCTCGGCTGTTTTTTGTCACCATTGGCTTACTCTCTTTCATGCAAGCCTTCGGACTCAGCCTTTCAGGCTTATTAACCTTTGGCGGTGTGGGTGGATTAATTGTCGGTTTGGCGGCAAAAGACCTGCTATCCAACTTTTTCGGTGGCATGATGATCTACTTCGACCGCCCTTTTAAAGTGGGAGAATGGATTCGCTCACCTGAACGTGAAATCGAAGGTACAGTAGAACGTATTGGCGGACGAATGACAGTAATACGAACGTTTGACAAGCGACCATTGTATGTACCGAATTCGGTTTTTAGCAATATTGTGGTGGAAACTCCGTCACGAATGCTCAACCGCCGCATATACGAAACCATCGGCTTGCGCTATCAAGACAGTGATAAAATTCCCACGATCATTGATCAAGTCAAAGAAATGCTACAAGAACACGATGAAATTGATAGCAATCAAACGATGATCGTTAACTTTGATTCATTTGGGCCAAGTTCATTAAACTTCTTCGTCTATACCTTTACCAAGACGGTTAACTGGAATCGCTACCACGAAGTTAAGCAAGATGTGTTGTTAAAAGTTATCGATATTATTCATGATAATGAAGCCGATATCGCCTTCCCAACACGGACATTAATGATGCACAATGCGGTGCAACCAGAGCCAGAACCCGAAGAGCAGCAATCCCAAGAAAGCGAATCGTCATATGATGATAACTAATGTGAACGAACGATGGGAACCTGTGGGTGAGAAAGCGGTAGGATATTAAGGATACGAAACTATAGGCCCTCTTGCAGAGGGCCTACGTACTTATTCCGCCATCGCTTGCGCGGTACGGATATAGATATCTCGCAGTGCTAAAGCGATGGTACCAGGCTTACCATCACCAATGGGTTTATCATCAATCGCAACCACAGGCCAAACAAACGTCGTCGCTGAGCTAATGAAGGCTTCTTGTGCTGAGTACGCTTCATCAATGGTAAAATAGCGCTCCTCGACCGTTACCCCTAATTCCTCTGCAAGCGTCATTAAGGATGCCCGAGTAATCCCATGTAAAATATCATTGCTTAACGGGCGCGTCACAATAGTGCCTTCTTGAGTGACAATATATGCGTTACTTGAGCCCCCTTCTGTGACATACCCGTTTTCAATCAGCCAGACATCATCGGCCTGCGCTTCATGAGCGGCATGCTTAGCCATACAAGCTGGCAACAAGCTGGTGGTCTTAATGTCACGACGACGCCAACGCATATCTTCATAAGAAATGACTTTAATACCTTGCTGGACTTTCGGACTATTGACTAAATTGCGCGCTTGAGTAAATAACATCAGCGTTGGCGCAATGCCTGCACTGTAAGAAAAGTCGCGGTCGCCCTCATTGCCTCGCGTCAACTGCAAATAAATACCGCCTTCTTGCAATTCATTTTTGGCGATCAAGTCATGCTGAATCGCAGTTAGCTCTTGATAAGTCACGGGCAGGGTTAAATTCAGTTCACGGCACGAGCGTTCTAAACGACGAAAATGTCCCGCGTTATCAATGAGCTTACCTTGTAAAACCGCTGTCACTTCATAAACAGCATCCGCAAATAGAAAACCGCGGTCAAAAATCGACACACTGGCTTTCGATTCTAACAAGTACTCACCATTTAAATAAACTGTACGTTCCATCGTAATTAACCCCATAACTTAGTTGTAAATGGCATCATGGCATTCTCTTCAAAGGTAAAACCATGTTCAATGTCTTGACTCAGTAACAGCGGACCATCGAGATCGACAACAGCTACTTGTTGCGCAGCGATAAATGCTGGCGCCATACTCAACGAAGATGAGAGCATGCAGCCAACCATCACTGCAAAGCCTGCTGCTAAAGCTTCATCTTTCAATGCCAACGCTTCCGTTAAACCGCCAGTTTTATCGGTTTTGATGTTGATCATATCGTAACGGTTCGCCAGCTTGGGTAGGCTTGCTCGATCATGGCACGACTCATCAGCACAAATAGGAATAGGACGATCTAGCGTTGCTAGAACCGCATCGTCATCAGCGGGAAAAGGTTGCTCGATCATCTCCACATCCAATTTGACCAGTTGAGGCACTAACCTATGATAGTCATCAATGCTCCACGCTTCGTTGGCATCTAAAATAATGCGGGCTTGCGGCGCACCACGTCGCACAGCTTCAACACGAGCCAAATCGCCGGCCCCACCCAGTTTTAACTTCAGCAAAGGCCTATGGGCGTTATCTTTGGCGGCGAGTTCCATGTTTTCCGGTGTATCCAACGACAACGTGAAAGCGGTGATGACAGGCTCAGGAGAAATCTCTAATCGCTCCCACACACTTTGTTGCATCCGCTTGCATTCCAAGTCCCACAAAGCACAATCCACCGCGTTTCTCGCCGCACCCGACGGTAATAGTGTTTGAAGCCGTTCACGCGAAAGGTCTTGTTCTAGTTTTGTACGTACACTTTCAATTTGCTGGCGAACACTCTCAATAGACTCCCCGTAGCGCGCATAAGGTACACATTCTCCGCGCGCGACTATCCCTTCTCGCTCTAGCTGTACAATCAGCGTATCGGCTTGAGTTTTGGAACCACGTGAAATGGTAAAACTTCCGCGAATTGGCCAACTTTTTTCAATGATTGAAACGTTCATTAGCCCTCCAAAAGACGGTCGACAATACGCCCAATCCCTTGACGGAATGGATCGACAACTGGTAAGCCCAGCTCTTTTTCGACCTGTTCCATATAAGCAAGAGCTGGTGCCTCTTCCATTGCTGACGTGTTGATTGATACGCCAACAAATTTCACATTCGGATTGGTTAAGCTCGCCGTATCTAAATTACGTTGGATGCAATGAGTTAATTCTGGGAGTTTATAATCAGGCAAACCACGCATATGTTGACGCGTCGGCTCATGGCATAACACTAATGCATCCGGTTGTGCGCCATGAATAAGGCCAGTGGTCACCCCTGCAAATGAGGCATGAAATAAAGAACCTTGCCCTTCAATAACATCCCAGTGATCCGCTGAATTATCAGGCGAAATGGTTTCTATCGCGCCAGCAATAAAATCCGACACAACCGCATCCGCGCTAACGCCCGAACCGGTAATCAAAATCCCGGTTTGGCCCGTGGCACGAAAATCTGCATCAACACCACGTTGTTTTAACTCATGCTCAATAGCCAGTGAGGTATACATTTTACCCACTGAGCAGTCGGTACCAACGGTAAGCACGCGCTTACCTGAACGCTTTTTACCATTGGCGACTGGATAAACTTGAGTCGGGAAACGGACATCAAACAACTCGCGACCACACCGTTTTGCACATTCCACTAACTCAGGAATATCATTCAGACGATTATGCAAACCAGCGGCGATATCCATGCCCGCTTCTAGCGCTTCGATCAAGACGCTCACCCAATCTTGAGAAATAATACCGCCACGATTAGCCACCCCAATTACCAAAGTTTTAGCACCGCCCTGTGCAGCTTGCGCAACCGTCATGTCTTCCAAGCCAACATCAGCATTGCACGCAGGTAAACGTAATTGCCCTAGACAAAACTCAGGCCGCCATGTGGTAATTCCTTGCGCGACTTTTGCAGCCAGTGGATCAGCGGCATCACCCAAAAATAATAAATAAGGTTGTTTTAGTTCCATCTGTTCGTCTCCCTGTATTGACGTCAAACCATTAACCAGCAGTGATGGTTATAAATTTTATGAGTTTCACTATTTACTAGTGCAAAATACGTGACAGTTTAATAATAGAAAAGCTCTTATTTTTGACGTTATCCTAGTATCTTGTAATTAAATCCGCTTAATTCCCACTAAAATACAGATAATAAATCGAACACCATTTTAGTTATTTATTCTAAATATTAATAATAAATAGAAATAAAACACTAATAGATAACAGTAACCGTAGTATAAGACTTCATCTAATCCGCCAAAAGTCTATAGACGATTCTTTGTCGCAAGCGCATTATTGGTAGTGAATATCACTAAACACCAATACCCTAAAAATTGATTAAATTCACATTTATTATGTAATAGATAGAAAATTTCATAATTAACACTAGCTTATCGAACTGATCATGGCACTTTAATCAATATTGAGTGGCATCCGGGCTCACTATTCTAGTGCAAACGCTCGTTTATGGTGCGCAGTTATCCCACAAACCAAGCTCGAGCGGCTTGAGAAGCGTCGCTATTAGGGTGGCAAAACATTTTCTTCACAGTTGTAAACTGTATAGGCATATCGCGTTATTTTAATATAATATGCTAAATTAATAGCCAGATTTAGGTTAAATGCTCGGTATTTGACCACCACATTTTAATTTTCTTATGGCTAGTGGTTTCTCATCGACCACAATTCAGGTATTAATAGAAAGTCTAAAGAGTGGATGCACGAAATCAGGCAAGCGATAACCTATTGTGGTCTGCAACTTGCAACAGATGAATCCAGTTCAGGATGAATAACATCATAACAATCATTAATATGGAAAAGGGACCAGGATGGAAACAATTCAAGCGTTCGTAGGAGAGGTTAATGGCTTAGTATGGGGTATCCCTATGCTAGTTTTGATTCTAGGAGTCGGTATTTACTTAAACATCGGCTTAAAATTCATGCCAATATTCAATATTGGCCGCGCCTTTAAATTGTTGTGGGAAGGACGACAAAACAGTGAAAACGGGCAAGGTGAAATCCCTCCGTTTCAAGCCTTAATGACGGCAATGTCTGCCACGGTCGGTACAGGTAACATTGCTGGCGTAGCCACCGCCGTATTCATCGGTGGTCCGGGAGCATTATTTTGGATGTGGATGACCGCTCTACTCGGTATGGCAACCAAGTTTGCAGAAGCGGTTCTCGCGGTTCATTTTCGAGAAAAAGGCCAGAATGGCGAATTCGTCGGCGGCCCTATGTACTACATCAAAAACGGCATGGGTGACAAATGGTCGTGGCTAGGCTCTTTATTCGCTTTATTTGGAACCGTAGCCTGTTTTGGTATCGGTAACGGCGTGCAGATCAACTCGATAGCTCAAGTATTAGAAACAAATTTCAACTTTTCTCCTATCGTTGTCGGTCTAGTGGTCATGGTTCTTGCCGGAGCCGTCATTATCGGAGGCATTAAACGTATTGGTGCTTTTGCTGGTGCCTTGGTTCCTGTCATGGCATTGGTCTACGTGGTGGGCGGCGTTATTATCCTGCTCATGAATGCGGGTGGTATTTTACCAGCACTATCAACGGTCGTTAGTGAAGCGTTCACGCCAAGTTCCGCGCAAGGCGGTTTTGCGGGTGCAACAGTCTGGATGGCAATTCGTTTTGGTGTCGCGCGTGGCGTATTCTCAAACGAAGCCGGTCTGGGTTCAGCACCGATCGCTCATGCCAGCGCGCATACAAATGATCCGGTTCGTCAAGGCATGGTTGCGATGCTTGGTACCTTTATTGACACAATTTTGATCTGTACAATCACAGGCTTAGTTATCATTATCTCAGGTCAATGGACCAGCGGTGAATCGGGCGCAGCCTTAACATCGGCCGCATTCGACCAAATACTGCCTGGTGTCGGTGGGTATATTGTCGCGATTGCATTAGCTATCTTCGCGTTTACCACTATCGTTGGTTGGTCTGTGTATGGTGAACGCTGTGCCACCTTCTTATTTGGCCCAAAAGCCTTACTGCCATTTCGCATTATTTTCGTCATTGCATTACCGGTTGGCGCTACCATGTCTTTGGACTTCGTCTGGTTATTAGGGGATACATTGAATGCCATGATGGCCATTCCTAACTTGATTGCCTTAGCAGTACTTAGCCCCGTTGTCGTGAAGTTAACCAAAGCTTACTTCAAACCATCAACAAGCGCTGATCACTCACTAAAATAAACAAGTCAATTACATTGTTGTTGAGCTCCCGCTAAGGCGGGAGCGTTGTTCAACTAAGGAAGATTCATGATCACAGCACAAGCTATCGTTGATTTATCAGCGTTACAACACAACTACAACAACTTAAAAGCTCAATGCCAAGAACAAAAGTTAGTTGCAGTGATCAAAGGGGATGCATACGGCCATAATGCGGTAGAAGTGGCTCAGGCTCTCTCTCAAGCCGACATGTTTGCCGTGGCCCGTATTGAAGAAGCCATCACCTTGCGAGAAGCGGGTATCACCCAACCTATTCAATTACTCGAAGGCTGTTTCTGTCAAGACGATCTAAAAGTTGCTGCAGAACTTAACCTTGACACCACCATCCATAGCCCAGAATCATTACGCGATCTCCAGCAGGCAGAGTTAGCACAGCCGATTAGAGTATGGCTAAAAATTGATACCGGGATGCATCGTATCGGTGTACGTCCTGAAGAGGTCGACACCTATGTTCAAGCGCTACAAGCCAGCGGAAAAGTAGCGGGTGATGTTGGGTTTATGAGCCACTTTTATTTGGCTGATGATGTCAATTCCTCAGCCACTCATCAGCAAATAGCCATATTCAAGCAAGCCACTCACATGCATCCTGGGCCAAAGAACCTCGCCAATTCAGCGGGCATTCTTTTCTGGCACGACTGTGATTTTGATTACTGCCGTGGAGGAATTGCGCTCTATGGTATTTCTCCAGACGAAAACCAATGGGGACAAGAACTCGGCTTGCAGCCAGTAATGACGTTACAATCTAAATTAATTGCTGTACGCCCTCATCTGGCACACGAATCCATTGGCTATGGACAAACTTGGACAGCGGAGTGCGAGACTCGCATTGGTGTGGTCGCATTGGGTTATGGTGATGGCTATCCACGCTGTGCGCCTATAGGCACTCCCGTGATGGTCAATGGCCGCCGCGTGCCCATTGTCGGACGAGTCTCTATGGATATGATTACGGTCGATTTAGGGGCTGAATCGCAAGATTGTGTGGGGGATTGTGTCGAATTCTGGGGTAACCAATTACCGATAGAGGAAGTCGCGAAGGCCATTGGCACCATTCCCTACGAGCTTGTTATTAAGGTGGCGCCGCGCGTCGACAAACACTTCCTACGCTAACGACATCTGACGATATACGGAGCAAAGATATCCCGCTCCGTATTATCACCTGTTTGCGTGCCCACTACGCCATTTGCCGAGCGACTACGTCATCATGCCTTTGCGCCCGATGATACAGTGCGACAACCAATATACACAGCACCACACACAGCGAATAGAGCCAGCTTGAGCCACCCATGTCAATCATCAGTCCGCCAAGCAAAGGGGCAATTGCAAACCCAAACCCCGATAACCCCATCGCACCATAATAACTTCCACGCAAATGTTCAGGCGCTAATCTATCCAGCTGCACGCCCAACGTTGGGAACACAATTACCTCGCCGACACTGAGTAAAAATGAACAAACATACCAACCTTGTGGCCAATCTTTCGTGGTAAACACAAAACCAATTTGCGAGATTAAGAACAACACAATGCCGATTTTTGCACGCATAAATAACGACAAAGGCTCTAATAATCTCAGCAGTGGAAACTGGAACACAATACAGGTTATGGTATTGACCAGTACTAAACTCGAGACTATTTCTGCCGCCCCATCTAGACCTGAACGAACAATAACCTGGGGTAACGAACTTTCAACTTGCGCGTAAACAAACATCAGTAACAGGTTGGCCAGTAGTAAAATCATGAATAAGCGGTCTTTGCTAATCACAGCAAACGCCGCAGCAAAATGCGGCAGTTGGGCCTCATCATGATGAGCATGTACTTTGCCTTTATTGAGCACCATCAATAAAGCACAGCCATAAAGGATGTAGCTAAACCCGGTGACTAAAAACAAGCTTTGTGGGTGTGTTAACCCGAGTGTTATACCGATTAAAGGGCCGAGCGTTCCCCCCAAATTAATCGTAAAGTAACGCAGGTTTAACGCCAGCTCACGATCCTTTTTATTGGTCAACTGGTCGCTAATCACTGATTTTGCAACTTCTTCAAGCATGGGGCGCGTTAAACCGGCGGCGGCAATCAAAACGTAGAATAACCAGATATGATCCGCGAGCCCAATGCCACCATATGCCACACAGGCTAAAGCGGCACCTATCAACATAATGGTACGACGCCCAAAGAGATCCGACAAATAGCCAATGTAAAACCCTGCCGTACAGCCCAACACCGCCGAAAAAGCGAGCATTCCGCCGATCGTCACCGCACTCGCTTGATAGTCTCGATACAAAAATACAATAAGAAATGGCCACGCCATAAAGTAGGTCGTGCGCACAAGTAATGTTCCGGCCAGAACCGTCCAAACAGATGGGGTAAAACGACTAAAGCGAGCTCGATTAAATAAGCGATCGTTGATCATAGCGTGCGAATTGTCCTTAATTTCAGCAAAATCAACTAGTAACGTTACTACAAAGCTGTATAAAAGGAAACGCACAACGCGGAAATTAAAAACCTGCCGATTGCCACCGACAGGTTCGTTAGCATCGTAAACTTATTTTCTCAGCGCATTGAGTTTTGCCTGCGCCAGTCCATAAACCGTATCAATCGGATAACTGCCATCTTGCGTGGCTTCCCCCGCACATTTTCCGGAAAGCAGCTCAATGGCTTCCGTCACATGACTGACCGCCCAGATATGAAACTCGCCTTTTTCGACCGCTTTCACTATATCTGAACGGAGCATT
>JBQGON010000116.1:0-11852 GCA_052087065.1 Vibrio sp.
CGAGTCCCGTACCAAAGATGATCAATCCTGCAAAACGCGAGAACACGCCGATAATGAGCATGATGGGTGCGACTACTTCGCCTAAGTATACGGCATAGGCAAACCAGGCGGGTAAACCTAAATCGACAAACAAGCCTTGAATGAACGCGGTACCGTCTTCGACTTTATGAATGCCGTGCAAAAGAAAAAGGACGCCGAATCCGACTCGTAAAATGAGCTTAGCTATATCTGGATGATGTAGCCATTGATTTACTTTTTGTATTGATGCAAACATGGTGGGACTCCTCTCGATATCCGCAATTGGGACAAGCGTTATGCTCTACTGATACTTACAGTAAAGTAAGCCGTATCGTGAGATAAGGGGCGCTTTTGTACTATCACCATCGAATTCCTCGACCAATATCCTTGTTTTAAATCAACGCGGTGTTTACTGAGTTGTGGTTTCGTATGCTGTCTATCTAGCGTGATCATTGACCATAGGCCGCTCTTATTCTTATTGGCGCATTCCAATTAGAGCAGAGGGGAGGAGGTAATGGATGAGATGGCAAACAGCTCATCATCGTCTGCGAGGCTGGCAATAGTGCGCTTTAATGCCTCAAAGCATTGTTTGTCTATCGCTGAACCGACATTTTGACTCATTATTTCTAATGTTTTGGCGACCGGAACGGCAGGGCGATAAGGTCGCTCCGCTGTTATCGCATCAAAAATATCTGCGGTTGTAATGATCTTGGTGATCAGTGAAATTTCATCCGCTTTGACCCCGTTTGGATAGCCAGTGCCATCCAGTTTTTCGTGATGCGCGGCAGCCACATAAGCAAAGCGCTCTAGAGGCGTGATCAATTTAAGAATGTCATAGGTGTAACGAGAGTGTTCCTTCATTTGTTGCCACTCGTCGGCCGTGAGTTTACCCGGTTTATCCAAAATCGTATTACTGACGCCTAATTTTCCTAAATCATGGAGGCGAGCCGCGCGACGAATCCAGACGCGATCGCTCTCTGAGAGATTCAGTTCTTGTGCAATCATATCACTGACCATGGACACTCGTTCACTGTGTCCTGCCGTAAAAGGGCTTTTCGCATCGATAATCGAACCAAATGCCGCGACAATGCGGTCAAAATAATCATCACTGATGGGATAAGCTGCTTGTACTGGTGCTATGGCTAACACCTCTTGATTAATACTGTCTGCGAGTAACGGCTGGTACACGCTTTCTTGTTTTAATAGCGTTATTGCAATCGTTACTAACTCGGGATCGAGCCAGGTTCCTGAACGCTTACGCAGTTCCTTAAGCGTCGCGTTCCTACCTTGTGAGTGGTGGAATACATCGATAATTTGTGAGATCAATGCAATACGCGCATAAAGAGGGATCTCCGCGCCAGCTGTGCCGTGTGGATTGCCGCCCCCATCCCAGTGCTCATCGAGATTATAAATACTCATGGCGACATCTTCGTTAAATTCTAACTGACGAGCAATATCGGCTCCGCGAGTACATCGTGTATGAATGACTTCGTTGGTATATTGGGAGCCATTTTTGAGAATATCTAAGGTGGTGCGCAATCGTTGATGCCAGTTTTGATTGTTCCCTGCGTTTTTCAGAATAAAATGCAAGGCACCAGAAAAACTGGGGTCGAGCGTTTTAAATCGATGTTTTAATTGCCTTTCATCGCTACCATACAGCTGGCAAATACGCGCGGCATTGCTGCTGCATCCCGTATCTTTTAATAGAATCGTAAAAAACAAATCATATAACTGCTGATCGTTAAGTTGCAACGCTTGACCAATATGCATACCCACCCAACAACAACGCATACAATGCTCGACCGGTTGGCCTTCCGTCATATCTAATGCCGTGGTTAATGAAAGGATCAGCTCTGATTGGCTAATTGTGGTCGTTTTGGGAATATAATCTGTCATTACTTGCAGTTCATTTGGTTTGTCACGCCGCTGTTGGATAACCATCTTTTTGATGGTGATAGAATAGACGCTGAGTTGTACATAGGGTAAATAGAGCGTGGTATTTGGTTTGTAGAATAGAAGCGTGTCGCTATACTTAGAAACTCCTTGTTATGAGCAAATAGAACACACGGTCTGCTGTAAAAAGCCTTAGGCGGCTGGATAAACAAAAACAAAGTATAGACACAAATGATGAGAATGACGTAGTCATTTCGCACTATTTCTTTTTGAAGTGGTGAGTTTTATATGTCTGCTCTCCTTGGTTTTTCAGTAAGGGAAGGGGATAAAAACCTTTTATCGTCTTGTTTTTATACAAAAAGACAAAAAATGATTATAAAACCCGCAAACAGACATGAAAGGGGTTTACAGGGGAATCGAGTCTGGCTATTATTCGCCTCAACAAAGGAGAGATGGCTGAGTGGTCGAAAGCACCGGTCTTGAAAACCGGCAACCGTTAATAGCGGTTCTAGGGTTCAAATCCCTATCTCTCCGCCATATTTAAAAAGCCCGCTGATTTATCAGCGGGCTTTTTCGTTTCAAATACATAAAATACCGTTTAACCCGTGCGAATAGGCGAAATGATAAAGGCGACCGAGAGGCCGCCTTTTTGATGGCTGTTTGCCGAATAAGTGGTGGCGTGAACCTCAGTCTCACGAGACATCCGCTCACGGAATCTTATCATCGCCCTAGGATTTAAATCCTGCCATTGTCATGAGCAAGCGAAATCCCATCGAGACAATACCAAGGGCAAGAACACTCGCCGCCCAGATCCCCACCAGCCAGACCCATTGTTTCATAGTGCGTTTTACTTTCATCTATTGCTCCTAAATACGGGGTTAGTGATAGGCTTCGTCTTCTTTGACCTTTCCTGAAAATACGTAGTAGCTCCAGAAGGTATAGGCCAGTATTAACGGGATAATCAGTACGGCACCGAATAACATAAATTGTTGACTGCTTGCGGGGGCCGCGGCTTCCCAGATGGAAATATTAGGAGGAATAATGTTAGGCCAAATACTGATACCAAGGCCGATAAACCCGAGTATAACAATGACTAATGCCATGATGAACGGGCTGTGTTCTCTCTGCTTCTTCAAAGAATGCATGAGGTTGAAACAGACGAGCCCGGTGATCACAGGGATTGGCAAGAGATAATACAAATTAGGTAGTGAGAACCACCGGTCAGCGATCGATTGGAACGTCAGAGGAGTCCAGATACTAATGATAGTCATTGCAGAGAGCATGATCAGTAACGTTTTCTTGGACGCAATAAACATACTTTTTTGCAGGTGTCCCTCGGTTTTCATCACTAACCAAGTGCTGCCTAGTAGCGCATAGGTTGCGATCAATGCGAGCCCACAAAACAGTGGAAAAGGGGCGATCCAATCTAATTGTCCACCAACAAATATTCGATGGTTTACTTCAAACCCTTGAATGACAGAGCCAACCACCACGCCTTGGAAAAACGTGGCACAGATAGATCCTATCATAAAAGACCGGTTCCAAAATTTGAGGTGATGGTCGACAGATTTAAAACGGAACTCAAAGGCCACACCACGGAAAATCAAGGCAATCAACATCAATGATAAAGGGATCGTTAATGCTTCGATAATCACCGAGTAGGCAAGGGGAAAAGCCCCAAAAAGCGCCGCTCCGCCAAGTACCAGCCAGGTTTCATTACCATCCCATACCGGTGCCACGGTATTCACCATGACATCTCGATGTTTGTCGTTTTTTGTAAATGGCATCAGTATACCAATTCCCAGATCAAAGCCATCCATCACGATATACATGAGTGTGGCGAAGACGATGATTGAGAACCATATTACGGATAAGTCAAAACTCATATCTTTTACCTTCGTTGTGTCATAGCGGGATGTTAGATACGACCAGAAATCGTATTCATGTCGTGCTCTTCATGATCAATTGTTTGCGGACCTTGTTTAATTTTTCTGATCATGTAGTAGTAGCCAAAACCAAAGACCATGCTATACACCACAAAGAAGCCAATTAAGCTGATACTCATTTGCAGATCACCATGTGAGGAGACGGCATCGCGAGTCCGTTTTAATCCATAGACCACCCATGGTTGGCGACCAATTTCAGTTGTAAACCATCCGGCGAGAATGGCAATAAGTCCCGCAGGCCCCATGAGAAGTGAAAACCTCAGATACCAACGTTGGCTATAAAGTGCGTGTTGACGGCGTAACCATAAGCTGTATACACCTTGGAAAATCATCAGCAAACCAAGACCGACCATGACTCGGAACGACCAAAAAATGATAGAAGAGTTAGGGCGTTCATCTTTGGGAAAATCTTTTAGTGCCGGGATCGGCTCGGTCAAGCTATGGCGCAGAATGAGACTTCCTAATACGGGGATTTCGACAGCATAGTCGGTGGTTTCTGTCTCCATATTTGGCATACCGAACAGAATTAGCGGTGTTGGTTCACCACTCTTATTTGACCAGTGGCCTTCGATGGCAGCAATTTTAGCCGGTTGATATTCCAAGGTATTTAAGCCGTGCATATCCCCCACAAGGGCTTGAATGGGAGCCACGATGAGTAACATCCAGAGTGACATGGAAAACATTTTTTTGACCGATGAGCTACGATTGCCCTTAAGCAGATGCCAAGCGGCAGATGCGCCGACAAAAAGGGCGGTACTCAAAAAGGCTGCTACTCCCATATGCGCAAGGCGATAAGGAAAAGAAGGGTTAAAGACAATCGCGAACCAATCAACAGGGACGACGCGCCCATCGACGATGTCATAGCCTTGTGGGGTTTGCATCCAACTGTTTGACGCGAGGATCCAAAAAGTGGAAATAATGGTTCCTAGGGCAACCATGGAGGTGGCAAAGAAATGCAATTTTTCCCCCACACGATTCCAGCCAAAAAGCATGACGCCAAGAAACCCGGCTTCAAGGAAAAATGCGGTCAACACTTCATACGTCAGCAGTGGACCGGTGATACTTCCCGCGAAATCAGAGAAGCCACTCCAGTTGGTGCCAAATTGGTAAGCCATGACTAAACCAGATACCACGCCCATACCAAAATTCACGGCAAAAATCTTAGACCAGAAATGGTACAGCACCTTGTAATCGGAGTTGCGTGTTTTGAGCCATAACCCTTCTAATACGGCTAGGCAGGTTGCTAAACCAATGGTGATTGCAGGAAAAATAATGTGAAAAGATACAGTAAAAGCAAACTGTATCCTCGCCAGCATATAGGCATCGAGACCGAACATAAACTTCCTTTGAGCTTTAAAATAGTGATTGGCGCCATAATAAAGCTCTAATCAATAGGAAAGTAGATACAAAAAAGGACGACTATTGTATAACAGATGAATATATAAAGTGTTATTGTTTGGTCGGAGTGGTGGTGTTATTCGAGGGTAAATATGGCTAAGTATCAGAATTTAGTAGATCAATTGAAACGACAGATCCAGTCGGGCATTTGGAACTCGGGTGATAAGTTGCCTTCACTGAGAAAGCAAGCGAAGCACTCTGGCATGAGTTTGATGACGGTGCTACATGCATATCAGTTGTTAGAGTCACAAGGTTGGATTATTTCTCAGGCACGTTCTGGCTACAAAGTTGCTCCTGGCTTGAAAAAGCAAGAGCAGACTCAGGTTGCGGTTGCTCGCACTGAAAGTGTCGATATTAATGAATTTATCTTTGATGTGCTTCAGGCTGGGACGAACAATTCATTAGTCAACTTTGGCTTTGCCTATCCTTGTCCCGATTTGTATCCGCGTTATCATATTAATCGAGCTTTATCGACGGCCGCCCTCAATATGCAGGCTTCCAATGCATTTAATAACCTCCCGCCGGGGAATGAACAGTTACGTTCAATCATAGCTAAGCGTTATGCGGCAAGAGGCATTGAGATATCCCTAGATGAAATTGTGATTACGGCAGGAGCGTTGGAAGCATTAAACCTCAGTCTACAAGCATGCACGCAGCCTGGTGATTGTGTTGTCGTTGAATCGCCCACCTTTTACGGGGCATTACAATCCTTACAGAGGCTCGGCTTGAAAGCTCTGTCTGTGCGCACTGACCCCATTTCAGGCATTGATTTGGACTCGTTGGAACGTGCTTTGCAGACTCATGATGTAAAAGCGTGTTGGTTGATGTCCAATCATCAAAATCCTTTGGGTTTTACATTATCGGATGAAAAGAAAAAACAGATTGTCGAACTGTTGCAGCGCTACGAGGTATCGTTAATTGAAGACGATGTGTATAGCGAACTCTATGAGGGCGAGGAACCCGTTAGTTCGATGAAAATGTACGATCAAACAGGGAGTGTCATGCTGTGCTCGTCTTTTTCAAAATCGCTGGTTGCCGGTTTGCGTATTGGTTGGGTGGTGGCAGGTAAGCGATCATTTGATATTCAGAAACTCCAACTAATGAGTACCTTAGCGACCAGTGCCCCAGTGCAGATGGCCTTGGTGCAATATTTAACCCATCGTAATTATGAATCTCACCTCAAGCAGTTGCGTAAAAAACTGCATGAACGTAAAAATAAGATGGCGAGTTTTCTCGGTTCTCTGTTACCTGATAATGTCAACGTTGTTAATCAGAAAGGCGGCTATTTTCTGTGGTTAGAATTACCTCAAGGTAGCGATGCCATGTTGATATATCGAGAGATGTTGCAAAAGAATGTCAGTATTGCTCCTGGAAAAATGTTCGATTTAACTGAGCAATATCGACATTGCATCCGTCTCAATGCCTCTTTTGAATTACTTCCAGAAAGAATCGAGGCGTTGGAAATACTCGCTACCACCATCATCAAGCATATAAACGGTACTCTTGTTCACAAATCAACGAATGAGAAGCTCAAATGAATGTAGACATCTATCAGGTCGACGCGTTTACCAATGACGTTTTTAAAGGGAACCCCGCAGGTGTGTGTATCACTACCCATGCGCTGAGTGAGCGCACGATGATGTCAATAGCGGAGGAGATGGCTGTGTCTGAAACGGCGTTTTTAGTGCTGTCAGATATGAGTTTGAGATGGTTTACGCCGACATCAGAAGTGACATTGTGCGGGCATGGTACGCTTGCGGTCGCGCATGTACTTAAACAAAGAGGCCAACTAAAAATTGGAGAGCATGTCGACTTCAATACCGCATCTGGAACCTTAACAGCACGGATTGATGAAGCGACGATTGAACTCGATTTTCCAGAACCGATACTGAATTTTGACGTTATTGAGTCAGATCACTTACTAAACTGTTTAGGTTTAATACAAGAGAATGTTCGCTCTTTTGGTGAATTTGATTCGAAAACATTTATTGAGGTGACGAGCGAAGAAACCGTCTTGAATCTACAGCCAAATTTCGCTGCCTTGAAGCAAATAAAAGGACGCGGTGTATTGGTGACGGCCCGTTCAAACCATGAGGGCGTCGACTTTATATCGAGATATTTTGCGCCTTGGGTTGGTGTCAATGAAGACCCAGTCACCGGTTCTGCACATTGTGCTTTAGCGGTTTATTGGTCGGAGAAGTTGGGGAAACTGCAATTAAACGGTTTTCAAGCATCCAGCCGGGGTGGCCATATAACCACAAAGCGGTCATCAAATGGACGGATCACACTCATTGGCTCTGCTGTCACCGTTATTCAAGGAACAATGCATATTCCTGTTCTATCGCAGTGAACGTCATTAAGCGAGTCCCCATTCGTACGTGTTATTTTAATGGTGTGTAGAGGAATGTGACGAGGGTTGGTTTGATTTTTCTATAGGCTTTCGCTTTCGGTTGGGCGTGTGTCCTAGATAGGGGGCCAACAAAAAAGGCTGCCGGCATGATGGGCCGATAGCCTTGATTGTTATGCTTTGGTTTTACCGTATATATTATGGCAGATCCGATGTTCTCCATTTTGTCATGAGGGCTGAGGGTTTTTGTATATAAGGTGCCCACCGTGTATCACCGTCCAAAAAGGTTTTTTCAAACGCGAGCACGAGCGCAGCTACCCCTCGACCTGCCTGAGTAGGATAACCCCAGGCAAAATGACCACGAAGACCTAATACGCCTAGAATTTTGGGGGTGTTTGAAGAAATTGATCGGTAAACACCATCTGATTGACCCAGACCGCCGAGAATACTGGTATCTAGGGCACCATTAAGTAACAAGGCTGGGATTTTAATCAACCGGCCACTGGCATAAGCGGCATCAAGAAGCTCTTCTGCTGAATAAAAAGAATAGATGTCAGTGTTATACCAGGCGGTCATGTTGTGGCCAGCAAGGCTTATCACTGTTGCGAGTTCGTCTCTGTGTTTACCCGCATTAATCCAAGAGGCTCCTCCACCCATGGACCATCCCATGATTCCGATTTTGTCTGTATCCAGCTTACCTCTAAGAGGGCTGCCCAAACGGGTGTTTTCTTTTCTCAGGGCCTTAACGACTCGCCATTGCTGATTGTCACGAGCTGTGACTTGGTCAAAAATGGTGGTGGTATCCATGGTGACAAGAACCATACCGTGAGAGGCAAACCAAGGGCCCCAAGCCGCAAAAGCGGTCTGTCTGGTCATAAACGGTGGGCAGAACACGATGCCTGAATAGGGGGGTTCTGCATCGGCGGGATAATATACCTTGGCGGTTGCCGGTAAGTTGACATAGGAACCGGGAAGCTCGTATGATCTGACAGTATAGGGGCCTTTTCCGTCGTATAAGCCGGGAGCTTCTTCATCACGACAGATCGCTCCATCTGGGCAATTACCACTAATGTGGTTCTCGGCGTGACGGCGCAGTGTAAATATCTGATCTTCCTTGCCAGTGCTGGTCGACTGCATGACGTTGGTATCGTTTTCCTCGGATAAATTATTCACCTTCAGGCTCATGTCTGTACCGCGGGTAATAATCTGATAATTGCCGTTTCCAGTTTCAGCAAATCGGAACTGTTGGCAGGCGCCACCCTCATAGCTCCATGTCTGGATATTGGCACCGACACTCGGGCTGCATTTGGATACGTCGAACGCTTGGTCTGGTGCGATAACTGGTGTAATTCGGTGCCAGATTCCGTCGACGGGAGTAATGATGAACTTCTGGGACTCACCGCCCCAATAGTCATTCAGAGTAATGTCGGTACCGTCTATGGTGCCCCACTGCGAGGTGTCTAGCGCATTGCCACTTTGGGTAACGATCAAAGAATACGTGCCATTGATAATCGCATTTTCAGCAAAGGCTCCTTTGATTCCGGCTGCCATCAGCATCAGTACTATCATATACATGATGGAGGTGACTTTGATTTTATGATTGTCTTTCATGGTGGTGTCTCCTTATTGTTTTGTATTCCAATTAAACAATTTTTTGGTAAACCAACTGACGTTTGGATTTTGACTTTTTAATCGGCCGCTCTTCCACATACTACAAACAGTTCATTATCTAACACACTGTTTTCTATCGTATCTGTCTGGTTAACAGCTTCGTTTCGAATGCTCAAACCATACAAAATGTTATGCAAAGGCGATAAAAATTTGCTGTAGTTTGCGAATGTTTCTGTGGACGACTTTTTAAAAGAGTCGCTCTCCACGCTATTGATACAGGCATGAAAATACGTGTGGTCAAAAAATGTACAATAGCTAGAACAACTATAGCAAAAGGTTGCATATATGTAGCAAAAGGATGCATAAAGTGTGTTTTTTTATTTGGTTTGATTAAGAGTTATTGATTACATAGAGAAAATAATAATGACTAGGCTTCAGTTTGAACTTGAAGCATTTGCTTGCCTTCTTGCAAGACGTCTGAACTTGGTGCTGCTTTGAATTAAACAAACTAAATGCGTATAGAGGGCACACAACAGTGAGGATACGGAGGGACTGAATTGACCTATGACCAATACGACTAAAGACCAGTACTCAGTGGACCGTCAGAAGGTGATTAAAGACCACCCAGCTCTGACAGTGAAGCGACAAGACTTGGATTTAAGTGCTGACGATGGATCTGCACATTGTGGTTTAGTGGTTTATTGGTTCGAGAAATTGGACAAGTTGCAGTGAAACGTTTTTCAATTATCGACTTGGAGGGAGCTATATAGCCACAAAGCGATGAGCCAATAGACGAATCACACTCATTGTCTGTGCTGTCACCGTTATTCAAGGAAAAATGTATATTCCTGTTCTATCGCATTGAACGTAAGTAAATGAATCCCCATTCACACGTGTTATTTTTAATGTTGCATTGGGCGTGTATTTTTTTTTGGTTTTAGATGGAAAAAATAATTGAAAGTTAATGGCACCATGTTTTGACACATTGACAGGTCGTGGAGGTGATATCTCTACTTTTACCCACTACTTAAAAGACATTATTGCAATCTATGTTAGAGGTTAAGGGGGATTGGTTTCCTCTTCCGTCATCTAGTTAAATATAACCGTCAGGAAATAATACTAAGACTTAACTTATATGGATTTTCTGGTAACGAAACACTTTCAATTTCTATTCAGTTTGATATGGTTTGCCATCGATTGACTTTTATGAGAACAAACATGCAGTGGTTAAAAAGAATACTCCTCGTTAGTGCGATTATAATTGCTAGCCTTTACATGGTAAGTGTCGGTTTTCTGACCTATCTTTTTTCTTCGGCTGGTGATCAACCTCAGCCACAGCAGCAGCTCTCCACACCGTCAGAAAGTGCAGACACTTCTGCACTAGAGAAGAATCCCCAAGAGGCCAATAAGTGAATCGGTTCATCAGTAACGGTTGGCTGAAGCTGTCTAGTCAGTCATCAACCTTACATGAGAAATGTCGCCACCTATCTTAGCGAAATCGTTGTTTTTTGACCTCGTAATAAAAGTACGATAAGCCGCCTTGGCTTTGACGAGTGATTAGCGTATTTGATCGGCATGTCTTTTAAGTTAAGCCATCGTCTGTGTCTTATACGGTTGCCGCTTACTTAATTATTATTGACAATACTGTTAGATGAGCCAAGAGTTGGATAAATTTTTGGCTCTTTACTTAAACATTGCATAGATTGATCTTGCTAACTTACAGTATGGGTGACCATATTTCTTGCTATCCTAATTTGTATATCGTTGAACTGTTATTATTATTTATTCTTCATGATTTTTTTATTAAAAATCACCGTTTAATATAACCATTAATATCGTAACTATTATGCCAAAATAGTAATTATCTTACAGATTATATTGAGGTTAATGGCTTGTTAAGTACATGATGTTAAGATTTTTTAATTGTGTTTTTAATGGTAAATAATTTAATATCAGTGAGTTATAAATCATAAGCTAAGGAGTGTGCTCTTTCTCTTTATATTAAAAATAAATATGTAGAGGGAATATAAATCGCTTATTTTATATCAGTCGAATTAAATTCCGTGTCTCTAGCACACCAATTCTATCTTGCATTATTTTTGACTATCAGTTTAACGGTAGATCACAAATTGATATCTCGTTTTTTAAATATATGAACCGAATTAACAAAAAATTATCCGGCATATCTGAGGTTTTTTATTTGGTGCTATCTTATATGCGACTTAATTTATATGTGAGTCAAAAAGGAGCATTTTATCAAGATATTTTCATTCCCTGAGATATCTATCGATAAATGGCGATATTAGCGTTGAACGCGTAGGAGAGAAAAATGAAGGAAACACAACAGCGGAAAGGGTTCGGTAAGCCCCACTTCCGTGCGGCACCGGTTCTGACCGCTTTAGCGGCTCTAACCATGCCATTCATGACTGTAGCGGCCGATACTGCATCAGCACCATCAGGTTTTGATGCGTACTATTCTTCAGCAGTATATGCAGGAATGGCAAATAATGGTGGCGTTGAAAATGGATTAAATGGTTGGTCTTCTATTGGAGGCAAGATTACTCGTTCGCTTCAAGAAAGCCATAGCGGAGCGGCTAGCATCCTGATTTATAGTCGTACTCAAACTTGGAATGGTATTA
>JBQGON010000117.1:0-11783 GCA_052087065.1 Vibrio sp.
CAAAGGAGGTATAGCTATGGTAAACCAATACAAATATTCTCAACCATTTGACCGAGTATTAAGTTTCGACGAGGTCGCATATATATTTGGTAAATCAAAGAAAAGCATTTGGCGGTGGCACTCCAAAGATAAGACGTTCCCATCCCCAATTACATTGAATGGTCGCTGTATTGGATGGCGTGAAAGTACTATCAATAAGTTTCTAGAAACTGGGGAGGTCGCATAATGCTTTATCGTGACCGTATCCAATTACTAGGGCTGCCTGATTATAAAGGCGGTAAACATCGACATTACTTAATGACATTACTTTTGCAGGGACACCGCATTAATACGCGCATGTGCCGCTTCATAGGAATTGGTAATTTGCATAGCGAGGTTTCTACTCTCATAAAAAAGAATAGGTTACTACTGTCGAAAACATTGGGTTTAGTTGCAGATCCTGTGACGGGCGAGATTCCAGCTAAAGAAGTACTAATAGTTTGGATGACACAGGAACAGAGAGAGCAATACTTTGCTAGAAAGAAAGCTCCCAACCGCAAGCGTAAAGCAAATGATTGAGAGCTTTACTGTGAATGTGCTGGTGATCGAATCTTGGCGGAGTCATTCACCAGCTAAAACAGGATAAGCGAGAATAGCTGCAAAAGCCATCAATCAATACGGTGGCTTTTTGTTTGTCTTAACTTGAGAACTTATTTCTAGGTTTTTGTATAGTGAATTTCTGCAACTAAATTCTCTCCAAACCTAAGAAAGCCTAAGGGCAATAGTTCTAATGAAATATGTAAATACTTACTAACTTTCTTTATTTGTCGGGGGTATTTCATATTATCTATAGAGTCTTTAAGAATTATCTATGAGATACCTATCAAACTCACCATTTATTAATGTAGATGGTCAAATATGGGCTGTTAACGTTGGCAATAAACGCCAGTATCAAATTTGCCCTAAGCATATGAAGCGCATTATTGAGCAGCTTAATGTAATGTGTACAAAGTATCGGCGTGTTTTTGTTGTGCTGTTTGATTTACACATGAATGCTTATACCGATGACAACCGCATGATCAGCCAGTTTCAGCGTAAGTTATTTTCTCGTATCAAATCAAAGTATCAGGTTAAGGATATCGGCTTTGCTTGGGTACGTGAGTTGGAGAAAGCCAAACAGCAACATTATCACCACGCGTTGTTTCTCGATGGTAAGCAGATTCGCCACCCTGATACTTTACTTGATGTTGTCCAAGAGAAGTGGATGTTTGCTGGTGGAGGTCATGTCCATACGCCAAAGAATTGTTATAACCTGATTTTAAAAAATGACTTCCAAGCGAAGCAGCAAGTGATTTACCGATTGTCCTACCACGCTAAGTCAAGGGGGAAAGGCTATCGAGCAAAACAAGCGAAAGACTATTCAATAAGTCGTTTAACACTTGGATAGCTTTAAATTCGATTGGTAGTTGAATTTATCAATCTATTTCGTATTTCCCAAAATGTCTCTCTGCTTCACCAAATCCAAATTTGTTATCAATATCGACAAATATAGATTGTTGAAGTCGAGAGATTTCTTTATCGAGTCGATGGTAGGTTTTCCAGTGTTGGGTTTTCTTCTTCCAATGACCATCAAAGCGACTTCCAAAGTTCTGAACTTTATCTAGTAACCGATCTAACTTACGGTACTTTCTTTCGCTACTGCTTTCTGACTGGCTTCGATAGTGGAGATTATGACAAATACGGCAAGCAGCCACTCCACTAGAAAAATAAATCTTCTTTCTCTTAACGTGGCAATGGGGACATTGCAAATAAACGCGATCGTTTCCATAGTGGGCTGGTTGGCGTAGTAACTTGATGTAGTGTTCGTAATTCCCGTCTTTATCGCCACCAGATAGCTTGTAATGAGCTGTTATGTGGTTTTCTTGTATATTCCATACAAACGACCACAACTCATAATTACCACGCTTGCTGGAGCTTTGTCCTGTTCTACCTGCTTCAAAAAATCCAAGTTTGAGAATGGCTGTTAAATCTAAACAAGGATAATCATCAATGTATCGTCTAGTTCTTTGTCGCACTACTTATCCCTCGTTATGGACTGAGTACATTATAACCTATTAGGAATGATGAATAATAAGAAGAGGTAACGATAAAATATAGTTGATAAATTCTAATGCGAAATATAGCTAAGCATTACGCTAACTACACCCGTAACTACACCTCGAAATGACAGGCATAAAAAAAAGGTTAGTAAACACTACGCTTACTAACCTTCTAAAATATGGTGGCCCCTCGCAGACTTGAACTGCGGACCAATCGATTATGAGTCGAGTGCTCTAACCACTGAGCTAAGGGGCCAAACTGGTGAATGATTATAGGTGAAGCGAGGGGGCGTGTCTAGATGCAGGGTAGGGTATTTGCGCTTAGTTTTTATTCACTTAGAACGCTAGATAACAAAAAGGTGAGCTTTCGCTCACCTTTTTTACGTATTGCTTAAAAACACAACGGTGTTTATTCGTCGAGGAAGCTTCTCAGAGTCTCTGAGCGGCTTGGGTGACGAAGCTTACGTAGAGCTTTCGCTTCAATCTGACGGATACGCTCACGCGTTACGTCGAACTGTTTGCCCACTTCTTCTAACGTGTGGTCTGTGTTCATGTCGATACCAAAACGCATACGTAATACTTTCGCTTCACGTGGCGTTAGACCAGACAATACATCGCGCGTTGCGCCACGTAAGCTGGTTGATGTCGCAGAATCTAATGGCAGTTCAAGCGTGGTATCTTCAATGAAATCGCCTAGGTGAGAATCTTCATCATCACCAATTGGGGTTTCCATTGAGATTGGCTCTTTCGCGATTTTCAGCACTTTACGGATTTTGTCTTCCGGCATTTGCATGCGTTCAGCCAATTCTTCCGGTAGTGGTTCACGACCCATTTCCTGTAGCATCTGACGAGAGATACGATTCAACTTGTTGATCGTTTCAATCATGTGTACCGGAATACGGATCGTACGTGCTTGGTCCGCGATAGAACGAGTAATCGCCTGACGAATCCACCATGTTGCGTAGGTTGAGAATTTGTAACCACGACGGTATTCAAATTTATCAACCGCTTTCATTAGACCGATGTTACCTTCTTGAATTAAATCCAAGAATTGTAAGCCACGGTTGGTGTATTTCTTCGCGATAGAGATAACCAGACGCAAGTTGGCTTCAACCATCTCTTTCTTCGCACGGCGCGCTTTCGCTTCACCGATAGACATACGACGGCTGATGTCTTTGATGCGTGTAACAGTCAATGACGTTTCATTCTCGATAATATCGAGTTTTTGAATGGAACGACGGATGTCATCTTCGCGTGAACGAATTTTCTCAACATACGGTTTGTTGGATGCGAGAACTTCGTCCAACCAAGCTTCGCTTGATTCGTTGCCGGTAAATAGGGCAATAAACGATTTCTTCGGCATTTTCGCGTATTCAACAACGTGCTTCATGATGAGACGTTCTTGAGTACGGACGCGTTCCATTGAGTTACGCAGCGTGTTAACTAGGTGATCAAACTGTTTCGGCGTTAGACGGAATTCGCGGAAAACATCTTGAACCAAGTCAATTGCTGAGCGTGATGCTTTACTGTCATCACCGTGCTCATTAATCGCAAGCTGTAGGTTCTGGAATTGGTTACGTAGATTAGTAAACTTCTCTAGTGCCAATTCTGGATCGATACCTACGTCTTCTTCTTCGTCGTCGTCAGTATCGGTCTTGTTTTCGCTGTTTTCATCATCGTCGTCAGAGTCGTCGCTGTTAGCGTCTTTTTTGCCAGCACCTAAATCGGTTTCAGCCAGCTCTGAGCCAATGTGCGTCGCTGTTGGTCCTTGCGTGCCATCATCGTCAGGGTCAACGAAGCCTGAAATCAAATCGGTTAAGCGTAATTCTTCTGCTTGAACTTTATCAAACTGTTCAAGAATATAAGGAATGGTACCAGGGTACTCAGCAACAGCGCTTTGTACTTGGTTAATCCCATCCTCAATACGCTTAGCAATATCGATCTCACCTTCACGGGTTAACAGTTCAACTGTCCCCATTTCACGCATATACATGCGAACAGGATCGGTAGTGCGACCGATTTCACTTTCTACACTAGAAAGTGCGGCAGCTGCGGCTTCAGCAGCGTCTTCATCGGTAATATTATTATCATCGTTTAGCGCCAGATCATCGGCATCAGGTGCGGTTTCTACAACCTTAATACCCATGTCGTTAATCATTTGAATAATATCTTCTACTTGCTCTGAATCTACGATCTCAGCAGGTAAGTGGTCATTGACTTCGGCGTAGGTCAGATAGCCTTGCTCTTTGCCTTTAAGGACAAGTAGTTTCAGCTGTGACTGCGGATTTTGATCCATAGACGGTATCCAACTTCGTATCTGGTGAAGGAATAAGTATGCGAAATGCAAACCACGTATTATAACAAATAGAACATAGACTGGCTAGATATTAATCAGGGTTACGCTTTCAAGTCGCTCATTAGCGCTAGTAGCTCCCTCTTCTCCTCGGCTGATAAACCGACGCTTCTTTCTTTAGCTAGCAGTGTTTCTATTTGTTTTTCTACACACTGGGCCAATATTTTGTCCAATGAGTCTATAAATAATTCTTCTAAGTTATCGTCTACCACAGGGATATCCCAGCTTGCTAGACGAGACAGTAATGCTTCATTTTTATGATTGCGCCAATGCTCTAGCAATTGACCAGTTCTTATATTGGGTCTTTGCGCACAATTATCAAGGACCTCGACCAGCAAACTTAATCCCGGTATGGGTAAATTGTAAACAGAGCTAAGGTCGGGTACCAATTCAGCATAGTTCGGATTTTGCAGAAGCAAAGCAATCACCTCACGCATCGGCGTTCGTTTTATCTCTTTATGAGGTTGAGGTGCTTGGTTATTATTCTGTTTTACCACCGGTTTTTTATAAAATCCGGTTTTTTGTTCCAAAATTCGTAGTAACTGATCTTGTAGATATTCGTCTGGCACTTTCTGGATCAGCGGAAGAGCCAAGGCTTCTAATGCCGCTTTTCCTTCATTGTTACCCACATCAACTTGTGATAATAAATTCGTGAACAGATATTTAGACAACGGTTCAGCGCTTTGTACTTCACGTTCAAAAGCCTCTTTGCCGTATTGACGTATATAACTGTCTGGGTCTTCACCATCAGGTAAAAATAAAAACTTAAGCACATTACCGCTTTTTAAGTAACCCAACGCATTTTCAAGTGCACGCCACGCCGCGTCTCTACCCGCGCGGTCACCGTCGTAACAGCACACAACCGTATTGGTTTGACGGAATAGCTGCTGTAAGTGATCGCCCGTTGTCGAGGTGCCCAGCGAGGCGACGGAGTAATCCACACCATATTGCGCTAATGCGACCACGTCCATATACCCTTCGACCACTAAGATCTGAGGCGGTTCACGGTACGCTTGTAATACTTCATACAAGCCATAGAGTTCTTTTCCTTTATGGAAAATAGGGGTCTCTGGCGAGTTAAGGTACTTCGGGGTGCCATCTCCCGTTATGCGCCCACCAAAACCAATCACACGACCACGACGGTCTCGGATCGGAAACATGATGCGCCCACGGAAACGGTCGTAGCGGTTTCCTTTATCATTTTCAATGAGCATGCCACCGCTGACCAACATATCTTGTGTCGCGCGGTTTTGCCCAAAGTTCTTACGGATAAGATCCCACTCATCAGCTACATAGCCGACCCCAAACTTTTGCACAATATCGCTGCTCAAGCCGCGATTTTTGAGGTAATCAATCGCAACTTTATTTGCGGACTGGCGCAGTTGCTGTTGATAAAACTGAGCAATGTTGCCCATTAAATCATAGAGATTACGTTTGGTTTCTGGATTGGCTTTCGGTGCTTGGTTGTGTGAGTGCGCATGATTAGAACGCTCTTCACGCGGGACATCGACACCAGCGGTTGAGGCCAGTTCTTCGATGGCTTCAGGAAATTCTAAACGCTCGTATTCCATAAGGAAGTCGATCGCGTTACCGTGCACACCACAGCCGAAGCAGTGGTAGAACTGTTTTTCCTGACTAACACTAAAAGAGGGGGATTTCTCGTTATGGAATGGACAACAGGCTGAGTAGTTCTTACCCGCTTTTTTAAGTTTTACTCGTGCATCGATAATATCGACTATATCAAGTCGAGTTAATAGATCATCGATGAAGCTACGAGGAATATGTCCAGCCATAAAAACTTAAAAGAAGTTCCAATAGTAATAAAGAAAAATACAAACAAGCCGTGCATCTCAGTGAAGAGAGCACGGCTTGATGTAATTAGGGGCTGGAGATTATGCGAGTTTCGTTTTCACTAATCCGCTAACTTTCCCCATATCAGCGCGCCCTTGAAGTTGCGGCTTCAAAAGTGCCATTACTTTTCCCATGTCTTGCATGCCTGACGCTGAACTTTCCGTAATTGCATTGTCAATCAATGCTGCTACTTCTTCTTCAGTTAAAGGTTGAGGCATAAAATCCTCAAGGATTGTAATTTCAGCTTTTTCCGCTGCAGCAAGATCTTCACGACCTGCTGATTCATATTGAGCAAATGAATCGCGACGCTGTTTAACCATCTTAGTCAATACAGCAACGATGTCATCGTCGGAAAGAGTAATCTTTTCGTCGACTTCACGCTGTTTAATGGCTGATAAGGCCAAACGAATTGTGCCAAGGCGTTGTTTATCCCTGGCCTTCATCGCTATTTTTTGCTCTTCTTTGAGTTGATCAATAAGAGCCATAACCAATTCCTATTTTGAAATTCGTTATTAGTACAAGCGAACGCGACGTGCGTTTTCGCGAGCTAGCTTTTTAGCGTGACGCTTTTGAGCTGCTGCTTTAGCGCGTTTGCGAACGGTAGTTGGTTTTTCATAGTGCTCACGACGACGCACTTCAGAAAGGATACCTGCTTTTTCACAAGAGCGCTTAAAACGACGTAGAGCTACGTCGAACGGTTCGTTTTCACGTACTTTAACTACTGGCATATGCCTTTCACCTCGGGGGTTAATTCGTTAATGCTGATTTCTCTTTACCGTGACAGACGTTCTTTTCCATGAAAAGGCGTCGTACGGGTTTTTCACCAGCGAGATCAAAAATGGTGCGGAATTTTAATCCGAACACCATGACTTTGTAAAGACTTTTATCGCCGATAGTCTGTACAAAATTTGTTTGTAATGCAAACCCGAGGTAACATGACGCCAATTTAGAATTAACCACGATGGCGTGCGAACAAAATTATGCGCATTTTAGGTATCGAAACCTCTTGTGATGAGACGGGGATCGCGATTTACGATGATGAGCAGGGCTTATTATCACATCAATTATATAGCCAAGTAAAATTGCATGCCGATTATGGCGGTGTGGTGCCTGAACTGGCCTCACGCGATCATGTAAAAAAAGCGGTGCCTTTAATTAAACAGGCGTTAGCGGATGCAAAACTGACGTCAGCCGATATTGATGGCGTGGCCTATACGGCGGGTCCGGGTCTAGTGGGCGCTCTTTTGGTTGGCGCTACGATTGGGCGCAGTCTAGCTTACGCGTGGGGCGTACCGGCCGTGGCAGTGCATCATATGGAAGGGCATTTGCTCGCGCCGATGTTAGAAGACTCTCCACCGGAGTTTCCTTTTATTGCGATGTTGGTCTCGGGCGGGCATACCATGATTGTTGAAGTCCGTGGTATTGGTGAATACACCATTTTAGGCGAATCAGTTGATGATGCCGCTGGTGAGGCGTTTGATAAAACCGCTAAACTGATGGGGCTTGATTATCCTGGTGGACCGTTGCTGGCGAAGCTTGCAGAAAAAGGCACGCCGGGGCGCTTTAAATTCCCACGTCCGATGACGGATCGCCCAGGCTTAGATATGAGCTTTTCTGGGTTAAAAACGTTTACCGCCAACACCATTGCAGCCAATGATAATGACGATCAAACTCGCGCCGACATTGCGTATGCGTTCCAAGAAGCAGTATGCGATACCTTAGCGATTAAGTGCAAACGGGCTTTGTTGCAAACGGGCTTAAAACGCATCGTGATTGCCGGTGGTGTGAGTGCAAATACTTCGCTACGACAGTCGCTTGAGGCGTTAGCCAATAAAATAGGTGGCAGCGTGCATTACCCACGGACGGAGTTTTGTACCGATAATGGTGCGATGATTGCTTATGCGGGCATGCAGCGTTTGAAAAATAACGAGGTGACCGATTTGAGCATTGAAGCGCGACCACGTTGGCCTATTGATGAGTTATCACCCATCGCCTAAGTATCATTTATGATGAAAACGGTCGCCATTCGGCGGCCTTTTTTTATTGAGTTATGTTGCGGCGGAGCTACAACTCAGGTTTGGGGCTATAACTCGGATTTTTTGTCACCGAATTTGGGTTCAGTCCCTAAGAAAAGTCGACGAATATTTTGATGATGGCGTAACACAATTAAGCAACACAACATAGACACGGGAAGGGTGTACTGTGGGTTGACCATCCAAGTGTAGAGCGGTGTGAGTAGGGCGGTAATAATGGCGGCGAGTGAAGAAAACCGAAAAACCGCTACGGTCATGAGCCAAGTCAGCATGCTCATCAGCGCTAAACTCAAGCCGATCGGGGCGATCGCGCCAAGCGCAGTTGCGACCCCTTTGCCTCCACGGAAATGGAAAAAAATCGGATACATATGACCTAAGCAGGCGGCAATGGCAATGACTCCGAGGACAAACGCATCAATTCCCAAAAAATAGCTGCCCCACACAGGCACCGTACCTTTGAGCATATCCACTAAGAAAACGGCAGAAGCGGCTTTTTTGCCACCTAAGCGTAATACGTTGGTCGCGCCAGGGTTCATTGAACCCGATAATCTGGGATCCGGTAAGCGAACCAAACGACAAATTAACACTGCACTGGAAATTGACCCAAGCAAATAAGCGAAAATAGTCATAATTAGAGCCAGTGGCGTCATAGGTGCCTCGAGTTTATGGTTCGTGTGTGACAGTCTACCATTGTGTGGATGAATGGATCCGGAAAAAAAAGAGTTGGATTTCACATTTTGATATTGTTTCGGTATATCATAGCGCGACACTGAAATAGTACGATTTTTTAAGCAGTTTGGGTATCCGACCTGTGCAAGGAAATAAGTAAATTATGGATAAAGTTTTTATCGACCAATTGGAAGTCATCGCCACAATTGGGGTGTATGACTGGGAACAACAGATCAAACAGAAGCTCACGCTTGATATTGACATGGCCCATGATAATCGCCCAGCTGGGTTAAGTGATAATGTGGCTGATGCGTTGGACTATGCGACGGTCAGTCAGGCGATTTTGCAGCATGTCGAAGACGGCGCGTTTTTGCTGGTCGAACGGGTGGCTGAAGAGGTGGCTGACTTAGTCATGTCGCGTTTTAATGTGCCTTGGATTCGAGTCAAAGTCTCGAAGCCTAAAGCGGTTGCGCAAGCACGCAGTGTCGGAGTTGTGATTGAACGAGGACAGGCATGATCACTACCTATGTCGGCATAGGAAGTAATATTGACCGCTACACCCATGTTGAAGCGGCAATAAAAGAGCTCTCTCAGTTGGGAACGGAGCTCAAAATATCGACCATTTATGAGTCGTTACCGATTGGGTTTGATGGCCACCCGTTTTTCAATTTGGTGGCCGAATTGAGAACAGCGTTATCGTTAGCAGAGCTAGTTAGGCAGTTACGAGACATCGAATTACGCTGGGGGCGATCGGAGAAAGCCCAAAAAAATGAAGATCGCACGTTAGATCTCGATATTGTGCTTTATAGCGATGTTTGCTCGACGCAAAAACCGGAGCTTCCTCGCTCGGATATTTATCGCTTTCCTTTTGTTATTCAGCCTTTATTTGAATTGTGTCCGGAACTTATTCTGCCCGGTGACGGTCGTTCTATACGGCAGATCTGGTTACAGTCAGATCAACTACACCTCATCACACCAGTAGAAACTTGGTTTAATATAACAACGATAGAGTAAATTAATGGATATAATTCAGAGTGCTATTCTCGGATTGGTTGAAGGCGTCACAGAATTCTTGCCGATTTCGTCAACCGGACATTTGATTGTCGTGAGTGAGTGGCTAGGCTTACCACAAACTGATAGTAATAAAGCATTTGAAGTGATTATTCAGTTATCGGCTATTTTAGCGGTACTGACCAATTATAAAGAACGACTGCACCCCAAGCATATTGCGTTATGGATAAAAGTATTTATTGCCTTTCTGCCGATCGCCGCGATTGGATTCCTATTGAAAGATGAAGTGAAATCGCTGTTTACGATTACCGTTGTGCCTATCATGTTTATCGTCGGTGGCTTTATCTTCTTATGGATGGAACATTACCTCAAAGGGCGTGAACCAACGACGCATTCGCTCGATACCATTACCTATCGTCAAGCGATGGCGATTGGTATCGCGCAAGTGTTTGCCTTAATTCCGGGGACAAGCCGAGCGGGCTCTACCATTGTTGGTGCTTTACTCTCAGGGGTTAATCGGACGGTCAGTGCCGAGTTTTCCTTCTTGTTAGCTCTGCCCGTGATGGTTGCGGCGGGTGGCTTAGAGTTATTGGAAAATTATAAAGATTTCTCTCACGCCCAATTAACCACTTTGGCGGTGGGTTTTGTGGTGAGTTATTTATCCGCTTGGATCGTCATGAAATTGTTCTTAGCCTTTTTGAATCGCTTTACCTTTAATGCTTTCGGTATTTATCGCATCATTTTCGGTGGTGTTTTATTGTTGTGGCTGTATGCATAACCCAGCTTGACCTCGCTTATAAAGCGATTTGCACTCTGTTTAGTCGCTTTATAAGCGCACGCATATTCGATCCTGTAGGTGCCATATGCTATAACAGAAGCCATTCGTAATGTTTAACGTATTATGCCGCTTAATTGCGGCATAATTTTCAATGATGAGTAGAAATTTATGCGCGTCTTTGCAGTGGCATTGATGGTCTTACTGGGCATTTTGCAATACACACTTTGGTTTGGAAAAAACGGAGTGGCGGATTATCAAAAAGTGTCGAGTGAAATCTCGGCCCAAGAAAAAGTGAATGCAAATTTGCATGAGCGTAACCAAGAAATGTTTGCGGAAATTGATGATTTACGTAAAGGGAAAGATGCGATTGAAGAACGGGCGCGTCACGAACTTGGCTTGGTAAAAAAAGGCGAAACGTTTTATCGCATTATTGGTGACGAGAATAAGGATGAGTCTCAATGACCGCTAAGATTACCGCGATTGTCCCCGCAGCGGGTATTGGCAGTCGTATGAGAGCGGATCGTCCTAAGCAATATTTGTCTTTGTTGGGCAAAACGGTGTTAGAACACACCGTTGAGAAACTTCTTAGTCATCCGCAGATTGGTTTTGTGGTCATCGCTGTGAGCGATGATGACCCATATTATGCTCAGTTAGCGCTGACCAAGCATCCACGCGTTATCTCTGTGAGTGGTGGGAGTGAGCGTGCACACTCCGTATTATCAGCGTTAGACTATGTTCATCATCACAGGCAAAGTGAATGGGTCATGGTCCATGATGCGGCAAGACCTTGCGTGCATATATCTGACATTACGCGCTTGATTGACTCGGTGGTCACCCATGCAGTGGGCGGCATTTTAGCCGCACCTGTACGAGACACCATGAAGCGCTCGGGGGCGGAGAATACTATTACTCATACCGTCGAACGCGATGCCTTATGGCATGCACTGACCCCACAGATGTTTCGTACAGAAGCGTTGTTCACGATATTAAGTGATGCCTTGCAACAAGGG
>JBQGON010000118.1:0-11776 GCA_052087065.1 Vibrio sp.
GAGTACCTGGCTACGAACCAGGCGGTCAGAGGTTCGAATCCTCTCAGGCGCACCACTTTTAAGGAATACGGTTTTAACGAACTCATGTTCCTGATACAGCTCATGCGGTATCGAAGCACATTGTGCGCCTGTAGCTCAGCTGGATAGAGTACCTGGCTACGAACCAGGCGGTCAGAGGTTCGAATCCTCTCAGGCGCACCATCATTGAAAAAACCTCGCTTTGGCGAGGTTTTTTTTCATCTGAGAAAAGATCTATCAAGAAACGGTTACTGATGGCTGTGCTCGTTTCAAATTCTGCTATTGTTCGTTCTCTCCCTGCAAACCCTTGCTAGCTAAGCTATTATCAAGATGTTAGAGGCATTATTGATGAATGATCGCGCGAGTTACTCACCGTCTGTTTGCATCAATATGGCCGAATGTAACGATGCTCTGAATGGGGCTTTGCTCTGTTTTTTCACAATGTTAGGTTGACTTAGCATAGTCAAAATAAGATAGACTAATGCATAGGTTAATGTCGTTGGTTGCCCATTAAGATTTTTAGAACGCGAGGTGTATTCGAGCCTAGCGAGGGTTAAGCCGTCAAAGTAGGGATATGGGAAATGGAAAATAAACAGATATCTATCTCCAGTTTTGGAGGTCCAGAGCAGCTAGTGATGCAATCTGCTGAGGTGCCCACACCGCAAGCAGGCGAGGTTCTCGTGAAAGTGGCGTTTGCTAGCGTCAATCCCATTGATGTTAAAACTCGGGCTGGTTTGGGGTGGGCCGCTGAGCAAAACAAAGATCATTTGCCATGGGTGCCGGGTTACGATATTTCCGGTAAAGTCGAGACGCTCGGTGACGGTGCCCAGCGTTTTGTCGTTGGTGATAATGTGGCTGGATTTATTGGCTTTCCTTTGAAAGGGGGCGGCTATAGTCAATATGTGTGTGTCCCCGAGAACGACCTCAGTTTAGTGCCTGATGCGATTACGCTTGAAGCGGCCGCCGCATTACCTTTGGCTGGTCAAACAGCCGCTCAAGCATTGAACAAAGCGGAAGTGCAAGAAGGCGAACGGGTTTTAATTCTTGCAGGAGCTGGCGGGGTTGGCCACTTGGCTGTGCAAATTGCGTTGGCAACGAAAGCAGAAGTGTACACGACGTGCAGTGAAGCCAATTTAGATTATCTTGCGACGTTGGGCGCGCACGCCATTAACTATAATTTTGAGCCAGCTTCGCAACGGTTAGACAATGTCGATGTATTGATTGATCTGGTCGGCGGGGATGTCGCTTTAGATGCAATGAAGTGTTTGAGCGATAATGCACGTATTGTAACCGTGCCGACTATCTCTGCTGAAATGATTTGCGAAAAAGCACAAATGCTAGGTTTTAGTGCGACGGGTATGTTGGTTGATCCGCAGCCAGAGCAATTGGATACCATGCTGTATATGGTCAGTGTTGGCTTATTGAAAGTTGAGATTTTTAAGATTTATCCAATGACTGAAGCCGTTGATGCTCATAAGCAAATCGAATCAAGCCATACTCGAGGTAAAATTTTACTTGATATGCAAGCGTGATCGGCTCAATATTTACTGATTTGTATCAGTATGTTATTAGTTATCCATTACTGTTTTTATTTCTTAGTGCATTTATCAGTGCGACGTTGATCCCGATGGGATCTGAGGCGGTCTTTTTAATGACGCTCAGCGAAACATCGCTCTCTAGTGCGGCTGTGATTGCAGCGGCGAGTCTCGGTAATACTCTCGGTGGTACAACAAACTATGTACTAGGGCGTTGCTTACCGATGGGAAATCGTTTTCAGCACTCTGAACGCCGCGCCTTAACGTGGTTGCAGCGGTATGGTGCGTGGATATTGTTACTGAGTTGGTTACCTATTGTGGGCGATCCATTATGTGTCGCAGCAGGGTGGGTGAGAACTTCTCCGTATTTGGCAATAGTCATGATGCTGATTGGTAAAACGGCTCGCTATATGACTCTGGCAGCCATATTTCATCAACTTGTTTAAAGGATTGAACATGAAAAATTTTTGGCCATTGCTGATGGTCGTTACAGCGCTTACTGGGTGTGGCACCGCTTTCGATAAGCAAACGGATACTTTGCCTAAAGGTGTCACAGAAGTTGAGCACGTTGATGCCAAGCCTGGCACTTCGGTTATCCCGTATACCAAGTATCGGTTACAAAATGGTATGACGGTTATTTTAAGCCCTGATCATTCCGATCCGTTAGTGCATGTGGATGTAACTTATCATGTTGGCTCGGCTCGTGAGCAAGTCGGAAAGTCGGGATTTGCCCACTTTTTTGAACATATGATGTTTCAAGGCTCCGAGCATGTCGGTGATCAGCAACACTTCAGAATTGTCACTGAAGCCGGCGGAACGCTCAACGGCAATACGACTCGCGATCGGACGAAATACTTTGAAACATTGCCGTCAAACCAGCTGGAAAAAGCATTGTGGCTAGAATCCGACCGTATGGGATTTTTATTGCAAGCGGTGTCTCAGCGTAAGTTTGAAATTCAACGGTCAACAGTGAAAAATGAG
Organism: Vibrio sp.; assembly: GCA_052087065.1. GTDB lineage: Bacteria > Pseudomonadota > Gammaproteobacteria > Enterobacterales > Vibrionaceae > Vibrio. The sequence continues at coordinate 2,535 of JBQGON010000118.1, forward strand.
CGTGGTCAGAACTTTGATAATCGACCATATGGACTGATTTGGGAAAAAATAGACCAAGCCATGTTCCCTGTCGGTCACCCTTATTCTTGGCCTGTCATTGGTTATGTGAAAGATCTTGATAAAGTGAATGTCGATGATCTTAAAGCCTTCTTTCAGCGCTGGTATGGTCCTAATAATGCCGTGTTGACGATTGGTGGTGATTTAGATGTGCAACAAACATTGGCGTGGGTACAAAAATACTTTGGTTCCATTCCAAAAGGTCCTAGTGTTAATAACGCACCTAAGCAGCCAGCAACGCTAGATAACGATCGTTTTATTACATTACCGGATAATATTCAGCAACCAATGCTGGTTATGAGTTGGCCGACGAGTTTTAAGGGCGCTAAAGATCAGGTAGCACAAGAAGCATTAGCCAGTGCGATCGGTAATGGCAGCAATAGCTTGTTGTATCAGCGTTTAATCAAAACGCAAAAGGCCGTGGATACGGGGGCGTTTCTGCGTTGTGATGAATTAGCCTGTACGTTTAATATTTATGCGATGGCGCCGTCTGGCAAACATGCAGATTTGGCCCCGCTGTATAAAGATGTCATGGATGTGTTGAAGACATTTAAGCAGCAAGGTATTTCAACCCGTAAGCTTGAAGAAATTACCAATAGCTCAGAATCGTCCGCGATTTTTGCTCTGCAAAGTGTATCCGGCAAAGTCACTCAATTGGCCAATAGTCAAACGTTCTATAATAACCCCGCTTATTTGCAAACTGAGTTAAAACAACTTCGCACCTTAAAGAAAGACGACGTTATGGCGGTATTCGATCATTATATCAATGGTCATGCCAAAGTGGCGCTCAGTGTGGTTCCTCATGGTCAACCTCAGCTTGCTGCGCGTAAAGCCAATTACACGCCTGCGCCGCGTCAATTACCTGATTACAGCAAAGAGAAAGCGGCACATGTTGAGCCGGTTAAAATCGCCGATGATTTTGACCGCTCGGTGATGCCACAAGTGACGCATGGTGTTTATGCTCACTTATCACAAAGCTATCATTGGCAAACCGAAAATGGGATGACCGTACGAGGTATTGAGCAAACGGAAACACCGACTGTTGTTATGGAATTTCGGGTGCCAGCGGGCTACCGTTCTGTTCCTAAAGGCAAAGAAGGGCTGGCGGCGCTGACTGCTCAGCTATTGCTAGAGGGCACGACCACGCTAACTTCAGAGGAAGTGGAATCGAAATTGGATCAGCTTGGTTCGAGCATTGACATCGATTCAGGGATGTATTCAACCAGTATTGTGGTTAGCTCGTTACGTAAAAATGTGTCTAAGACACTGGCTTTGATGCAGGATGTGTTGTGGCATCCCAAGTTTGATCCTAAGGATTTCGAACGTTTGCGTAAAAATTATTTGCAGTCTGCGGTGTATACTCAGCAATCCTCGAGTTGGATGAATGCCCAAGCAGTACGTCATGTGCTATTCCATGGCACTCGTTTTGCAAATGATCCGTCAGGAAGTAAGGAGAGTGTATCGTCGTTAACTCTTGATGATGTTAAGCAGTTCTATCACCAATATTATACTCCGCAAGGTACCAATATTGCGGTGGTGGGTGATATGACGCAAAAGCAAGTTCGTCAAGATTTGGCAAGCTTTACCGATTGGCAAGGAAAAGCAGCACCAAGCTCGCAGCCCGTTACATTACCCAAACAGACTCATCCATTGCATATCTACTTGGTGGATAAACCGAACGCACCCCAAACGACAGTGAGCTTTGTGCGCCTTGGTCCCACTTATAGCGCTACAGGTGAAATGTATAAAGCACGTTTAGCCAACTTTAATTTAGCGGGGAACTTTAATAGCCGTATTAACCTTAATTTACGTGAAGACAAAGGTTATACCTATGGTGCGTTCGGCTATATTTCTGCGAATAAAGATTATGGTAAGTGGGTGTTTAGTGCTCAAGTTAAAGCACCAGCAACCGCGGATTCTATTATTGAGATACATAAAGAAATGGCTCAATATAGCCAATCTGGTCCAACTCAGCGCGATCTTAACTTTATGCGTATGGCCATTGGACAGAACAAAGCGCTCTCTTATGAAACGCCGGAGCAAAAAGCACAATTGCTCAGTCATATGATGAGTTATAAACTGGATGCTAACTACTTGGATGAACGTCAGCACATCGTGAAAACGATCAGCCGTGCAACGTTGAAAAAATTGGCACATAAATGGTTCGATCCGAATGATTATCAGATTGTGGTGGTCGGCGATGCCAAAGCGCTCAAGCCACAATTACAAAAAACAGGATTATCAGTAGAACCGCTTGAAATCATCCGCTAGAGTAACCATATAATCTAGAGTTGAGAAGGGCTCCCCATTTTATGGGGAGCCGTCTGCTATCATTGGAACAATACAACAATAAGCGAATGCTATTTTGACTAAATTTTCCGCGCGACTTGAACGAGTTGCAAAAAAAACTGACACATTTAAGCAGTTTGGCCGTGGTGTCGAACGTGAGACATTACGTTACACCCCCCAAGGGAGTATTGCTTTAACGCCTCACCCTGAGGCTTTGGGGAAAGCATTGACCAATGATTTAGTTACGACAGATTTCGCTGAATCATTGATGGAGTTTATTACTCCTGTCTCTCAGAATGTGCATACCTTATTAAATCAATTAGAAGATATTCATCATTTTGCCCAGAAAAATATTGGCGATGAAAAATTATGGCCTCTCTCGATGCCTTGTTTTGTTGGTGAAGAAGATGATGTCCATATTGCCCAGTTTGGCGAATCCAATTCTGGCAAAATGAAAACCTTGTATCGTGCTGGCTTAAAGAATCGCTATGGCAGCTTGATGCAGATTATCTCAGGTGTGCATTTTAACTTTTCTTTTCCGGATAGCTTTTGGGATGCGTTATTGGGCGAGCAATCTGAGCAAGAACGTCAAGAGTCTCAGTCGAACGCGTATTTCTCGGTGATTCGAAATTACTACCGCTTTGGTTGGTTAATCCCATATTTCTTTGGCGCCTCACCCACATTATGTTCTTCTTTTATTCAGGGGCGTAAAACCGATCTACCGTTTGAAAGTATCGGTAAAACCTTGTATTTACCTTATGCGACGTCATTGCGCTTAAGTGATTTAGGCTATACCAGCAATGAGCAAAGTTCGCTGAAAATCAGCTTTAATAGCCTTGATGAGTACCTTGAAGGGTTAAATCGTGCGATTCGCACCCCCTCACAGCGTTTTGCTGATATGGGCGTTAAAGCCGATGGGCAGTATCATCAACTCAATAGTAATATTCTGCAAATCGAGAATGAACTCTATGCGCCAATTCGTCCTAAACGTGTTGCTAAGCGTGGTGAAAAACCCTCAGAAGCACTTCGTCGTGGTGTAGAATATATCGAAGTTCGTTCACTGGATGTTAACCCATTTAGTCCTATTGGGATCACCGAGCAGCAAGTCCGTTTCTTAGATATGTTCGTGACTTGGACCGCGTTGAGCGACTCTGAAGATATGAACGATTGTGAGTTAGAATGCTGGCGTGATAATTGGCGTAAAGTTGTAATTGAAGGTCGTAAGCCTGGGTTAGAGCTACAAATAGGCTGTAACGGTGAGAAACTGACTCTACAAGCTTGGGCGAAACGTGTTTTTGCTGAGTTACGTGATATTGCGGTTGTGATGGATGAGGCCAATGGTGGCCACGATTATCAAGACGTGTGTGATGAGCTGGAACGTTGGATAGATGACCCCGAGTTGACGCTCTCTGCGCAAGTGCTGCAGCAAACCAAGCAAGCTGGTGGCCTTGGTAAAATGGGCGCTCAATTAGGCGAAGAATACCGTGATAAAAACCTAGCACATGATTATCGGTATTATTCGGAAGAGGATATGCAGCAAGAAGTGACGGATTCACGTATGCAAGCTCAAGCCATGGAAGATGCGGATGATGTGAGCTTTGATGAGTTTTTGAAACAGTACTTTAGTTATCTGCAGTAACCGATGAAGTATGTGATGAGAAGCGTCATAATCGCGGTGGTACTTATGATGACGGGGTGTGCCACGGCGCCTCCTGAAAATCAGTCTAACCTATGCGATATATTTCGTGAGAAGCCGGATTGGTATGAAGCGGCGCTTGATATGCACAAAGAATGGGGAGTCCCCATTCAAATCACCATGGCCTTTGTCAAACAAGAAAGTTCCTTTCGAGATGACGCAAGGCCACCAAAAGATTATATACTAGGTTTTATTCCTTGGGGCCGTATCAGCAGTGCTTATGGCTATGCTCAAGCTCAAGACCCAGCATGGGACGATTATCAGAGTGCGACGGATAATGGTGGTTCGCGCAATGATTTTGATGATTCGCTCATGTTTATTGGATGGTATATCAGTGAAACTCACCGATTATTAGGTGTGTCGAAATGGGATACATACCATCAATATTTAGCTTATCATGAAGGGAGAGGTGGGTTTAAACGTCGCTCTTATCGCTACAAGCCAAGCCTCATTCGCGTGGCGCGCAAGGTAGAAAGACAAGCGAAAAATTATGGGTGGCAGTTGAAGAAGTGCCGCAAGGAACTTGATGATAATTTGAGTTGGTTTTTTTAGACCAACAATTAAAGGAGAAAGTAATTATGCCGTTATTAGACAGCTTTACCGTCGATCATACGCGTATGCATGCCCCTGCGGTTCGTGTTGCTAAGAACATGCAAACGCCTAAAGGCGATGACATTACAGTGTTCGACTTACGTTTTACCGTACCGAATGAAGCGCTCCTTTCTGAAAAAGGGATTCATACACTAGAGCACTTATTTGCTGGCTTTATGCGTGCACACCTCAATGGTGATGATGTGGAAATCATTGATATTTCTCCAATGGGATGTCGTACAGGCTTTTATATGAGCTTGATTGGTACCCCAGGTGAGCAGCAAGTCGCGGATGCATGGCTAGCGTCAATGAACGAGGTATTGAAAGTGGCTGATCAAAACCAAATTCCTGAATTGAATGAATATCAATGCGGTACTGCGACAATGCACTCGCTTGATGAAGCGAAGCTTATTGCTCAGGCTGTGATTAATCGTGGCATTCAAGTGAATAAAAATGATGATTTAGCGTTGCCTGAAGCGATGTTAAAAGAGCTCAGCGTTGACTAATGCTTTATTGCCATAGTTGATGTTAAAAAGCCCTCGACATGGTCGAGGGCTTTTTTATTACCGGATACTACGCTTCAGATAGTAACGTAATTAGTTGGTTTGCTTGCGAACTTTGGTTGGGAATACTTTCACCAGCTTAATTCGGTTTTCTTCAAGCTCAACAATTTCCATCGGATGTTTCGCAACCAGTAAGCTGAGCTTACTTTCCGGAATATGTTCAAGGTGTTCTAATATCAGACCATTCAAGGTACGTGGTCCATCGGTTGGCAATTTCCAACGTAGGCTCTTGTTGATATCGCGGATATTAGCGCTGCCTTCAATTAAGAAACTGCCATCACTTTGTGGCGTGATTTCTTCTGCAAGACTTGGCGCCATCGAGGTGGTAAATTCACCGACGATTTCTTCAAGAATATCTTCCAGAGTAATTAAGCCGACAATGTCGCCATATTCATCAACGATGAGGCCAACGCGCTCTTTGTTGCGTTGAAACTTAAGTAGCTGCACATTAAGTGGCGTTGACTCTGGGATGAAATAAACTTCATCTGCGGAACGTAATAAGGTTTCTTTATTAAACTCGTTTTTTTCCAACATAAGACGAGAGGCATCACGTAAGCGTAACATCCCTACAACTTCATCAATTTGATCACGATAAAGTACCACGCGACCGTGCGGCGAGTGAGTTAATTGACGAACAATCGATTTCCAATCATCGTTGATATTAATGCCGGTAATTTCATTACGTGGCACCATGATGTCATTTACGGTTACATGCTCTAAATCGAGAATTGAAATCAGCATATCTTGGTGACGACGTGGAATTAACCCGCCCGCTTCATTGACGACCGTGCGCAGCTCTTCAGGGTTGAGTGAATCATCACCTTGGCTTTGTGGTTTTAGACCGAGAATCCGGATAAAGGTATTGGTGATTAAATTGACAAAAACCACGACAGGAGACAGCACTTTCATTAATACAGAAAGCAAGATACTGCTAATGTAAGAGACTTTTTCCGGATAGAGCGCCGCTACGGTTTTTGGCGTCACTTCAGCAAACACTAACACCACTAAGGTGAGAATACCGGTTGCTATGGCGACACCAACATCCCCGTAAAGCCTCATCCCAATGATCGTCGCGATGGCCGAGGCCAAAATGTTGACGAGGTTATTCCCAATCAGAATAAGACCAATAAGGCGATCTGGACGCTCAAGCAAACGTTCAACACGCTTAGCACCTTTGTGACCTGTATTGGATAAGTGCTTTAATCTGTAGCGGTTCAAAGACATCATTCCTGTCTCTGAGCCTGAAAAATAAGCTGATATAACGATAAGGCAGGCTAGTAGCGCAAACAATAAACCCGTCGAGATGTTGTCCAAAACGGTCCTTTCCCTTTTAACAATGTGAGTAAGTTATAACCTACATGAGGTTGAGTATTAACAATACCAAGGTGCAGTATGATGAATTAGTTAAGAATGACTTCTTTGACAAAGCGACTACCAAAATACGCGAGTGTCAGTAAAAATGCACCACTTACCGATAGCCATGTCACTTTTTTGCCACGCCAGCCTTTTTGATAATGTCCCCATATTAACAGAGAGTAGATAATCCATGCGAGCAACGACAGTACACCTTTATGTGCTTTGCCCTGTGCCAACATATCACTGAAGAACCCGACACCTGTAATGATGGTACCTGTTAACAAGAGATTACCGACAATCAGAATGTTGAAACAGTGCCGCTCGATGCGTAATAGCGGCGGAAAATTCGGATTAATAGCCAAACTTTTTTTGTGTTTCAATTTGTGATTGAGCCAGGCAATTTGAATTGCATAGAGTGAGCCAATACATAATGTTGAATAGGAAAACAGCGCAAAAGAAATGTGAACCATGAGTAATGGCTCATCTTCTAAGTGCGTCATGAACGTATCAGGTACAAAGTTGGCGACGACAACTATGATAGCGGAAAAGCTATAGACGATCGGCAATAAAAACCATAATCGAGTTTTAAACATCGCAATGGTCATGAGGGCCGTGATCATAAAGCTTACGACTGAAGCGACATTTAATATGCTAAGGTTTTGTCCATTACCATGAAAAATCAGATCACTGAGAAGCCAAGCATGAAACAGAAGTGCAACGATTGCACAGATGAATACCGCTTTTTTCTTAATCCCTGTCTGATTCACGATACCCGGAACAATCATCGCTAAGGCAATGAAGTATAACAGTGCGGCAACTAATGTGATTAGGTTGTCCATATTTCTCACGAAGCTAGTAAACGAAGGTTTTAATTATACCTTGCCTATCGGCGATGGGCTATGACGTTTCATGACTGATTCTTTGACTTATGACTGGAAAAGTGGATTTATATGGCAAACGAAATGCCGGTTGTCGTTTGCAACGGGTATGACTATCGTTCTGCCTAAGGTATACTTGCCAGAGATTATCGCCTCATAGCGAAGAGAAAAGCATATGTTTGAGAATTTAACCGATCGATTGTCGAGTACCCTGAAGAATATCAGCGGTAAAGGTCGTCTGACTGAAGATAATATTAAAGAAACGCTGCGTGAAGTCCGCATGGCGTTACTTGAAGCGGATGTTGCGCTTCCTGTCGTTCGCGAATTTGTGAAGCGCGTTAAGGAAAACGCTGTCGGAGTTGAAGTGTCTAAATCACTCACTCCGGGGCAAGAGTTCATCAAGATTGTTCAAGCTCAGCTTGAAGCGGTAATGGGTGATGCCAACGAAGCGCTTGATCTTGCTGCTCAGCCGCCAGCGGTTGTATTAATGGCAGGTTTACAAGGTGCTGGTAAAACCACCAGTGTCGGTAAACTGGCCAAACTGCTGACTGAGCGTGATAAGAAAAAAGTGCTGGTGGTTTCCGCCGATGTGTATCGCCCTGCGGCGATTAAACAGTTGGAAACATTGGCAGAAGGTGTGGGGGTTGAATTCTTCCCATCATCAGCGGATCAAAAGCCGATTGATATTGCCAACGCAGCGGTTGATCACGCGAAGAAAAAATTCTTCGATGTTTTGATTGTCGATACGGCTGGTCGCTTAGCGATTGATGAAGACATGATGGCAGAGATTCAATCTCTGCATACGGCGATTAAGCCGGTTGAAACTCTGTTCGTGGTCGATGCCATGACCGGACAAGATGCGGCAAATACCGCGAAAGCATTCGGCGATGCGCTGCCTTTAACCGGGGTGGTATTGACCAAGGTTGATGGTGATGCGCGTGGTGGTGCTGCTTTATCTGTGCGCTACATCACTGGTAAACCGATTAAATTTTTAGGTATTGGTGAAAAAACCGATGCGCTAGAACCTTTCCACCCAGATCGCGTGGCGTCGCGCATTTTGGGTATGGGCGATGTTCTGTCTTTAATTGAAGACTTACAAAAGAATGTTGACCATGAAAAAGCTGAACAGTTAGCGAAAAAGTTCAAACAGAAGAAAGGGTTTGATCTCGAAGATTTTCGTGAGCAGTTAGGACAGATGCAAAACATGGGCGGCATGATGGGGATGCTAGATAAGCTCCCTGGCATGAATAAACTTCCTGATAATGTTAAAGGCAATGTTGATGATAAAGTCTTTAAGCAAATGGAAGCGATGATTTCATCAATGACCATGAAAGAGCGTCATAACCCTGATTTGATTAAAGGCTCACGTAAAAAACGTATTGCTGCTGGTTCAGGTACCCAGGTTCAAGATGTGAATCGTATGCTCAAACAGTTTACCCAGATGCAGAAGATGATGAAGAAAATGCAAAAGGGTGGCATGAAAGGTATGATGCGCAATATGCAAGGTATGATGGGTGGTGGCATGGGCGGTGGCGGCTTTTTCGGCCGATAGCGCGTGATAGGCGCTTTTTCGAAAGTGTTTTATCAAATTGCCAGCACTGTCACAGATTTTTTACTATTTTATAGTGGTGAAAAAACTAGCGAAACCCCTTGCATTGCCTTGGAATAAGAGTAAAATTCCGAGGCTTTATTTTGGCACGAGACCCCAAGCTGTGTTTTTTATGCGGTGATGGGGTTATTTTAATTATTGAGAAAGCAAAGAGGACGACATGGTAACCATTCGTTTGGCACGTCACGGCGCTAAAAAGCGTC